>JBFMAS010000662.1:0-3018 GCA_040755575.1 Thermodesulfobacteriota bacterium | reverse complement strand
GCAGGCGGCGAGCGCGGCGCCGAGCAGCAGCCCAGCGCAGACGAGCGCGGCGCGGCGAGCGCGCCGCGGAGGAGACGCTCCGACGTGGTCGTCGCGCAGCGCGGCGACCAGCAGCGGTACGCCGAACAGCGCCGAGGTGATTGCGCTCTGCGGCTTGACGCCGAGCAGCGCCGCCGCGACGAGCAGCGCGAGCGCCGGCAGCGCGCGTGTCCGGCCGCGCATCAGCCACAGCGCCGCGGCGAGCGCCGCCGGCACGAACGCGTCGGTGTTGAGCGGATGGTGGACCACCCAGTCGAGCGTCTGGCCGGACAGCGCCAGCGCCGCGGCGGCGGCGAGCGAGGGCCACGGGCCGCAGCCCAGCGCCGTCGCCAGCAGCCAGGTCGCGAGCGCGAGGACCCAGACGCGGAGCGTCCACGCGAGATCCTGCACGAGCGGGGTCGGATGGAGGTTCGGCAGGAGCTGCAGCGGCGACCACGCGGCCATGTTCGGATTCGCCGCGAGCGGCGCGCCGAGCCCGACGCGATCGTTCCACAGCGGCAGGCGTCCCGCGGCCAGTGCGCCGTGCACCAGGTACGGCGCCGGCTCGTCGACCCACGCGCCTCCCTCGAGGTCGCGCAGCGCGGTCGGCGGCGGTGGCGGCGCGCCGAGCGGGCCCGACGGGGTGACGCCCGGCACGTAGGCCGAGGGCGACAGCGTCCGGCCGCCGAACAGGACGTCGGCGAACGCCGCGGCGATCAGGACGGCGAGGAGGAGCGCAGCCGTCGCCGCGTCGCGCGCGGGCGACGCGCGGCGCGCTACCACCGCGCGACGATCGCGCCCGCCGTCATGCCGCCGCCGACCGCGTTCAGCACCAGGACGTCGCCCGCACCCAGCCGCCCGTGCTCGAGCGCGTCGCGGAGCGCGAGCGGGATCGACGCCGCCGAGGTATTGCCGCAGCGGTCGAGGTTGATGCCGACCCGCTCCTCGGGGATCCCGAGCTGCGCGGTCATCATGCGGATGATCCGCACGTTCGCCTGGTGCGGCACCAGCAGCGCCACGTCGGCCGGCGTGAGATCCGCGGCGGCGAGCGCGTCGCGCGTCAGCGCGACGAGCTGCTCGACCGCGAGGCGGAACACCTCCTGGCCGCGCATGCGCATCCAGAAGTCCGCGCCCTCGCGCGCGAGCTCCTCCGGACGCCGCGCGCCGGCGGGGACGTAGAGGATCTCCCACTGCGTGCCGAGCGCGCGCAGGCGGGAGGCGAGGATGCCGCGCGATCGCCCGTCGCCTGCCTCCTCGGCGACCAGGACGGCCGCGCCCGCGCCGTCGCCGAACAGCGCGACCGTCGAGCGGTCGGTAGGCTCGCAGTAGGCCGACAGCGCATCCGCGCCGACCACCAGCACGCGCCGGTGGTCGCCGGCGCGGATCGCCTGGTCGGCGACCGTGAGCGCGTACGGGAAGCCGGCGCACGCGGCGGCGACGTCGAACGCGGGCTGCGTCGCGAGCCCGAGCCTGGCGTGCAGCAGGCAGGCGAGCGACGGAAAAAGGTAGGGCGCGGACGTCGTCGCGACCACGATCGCGTCGAGCGCCGCGGGCTCGAGGCCGGCGGCGTCGAGCGCGTCGCGCACCGCACGCTCCGCGAGCTCGACCAGCGGCTCCTCGGACGTCACCACCCGGCGCTCGCGCACGCCGGTGCGGGCCTCGATCCAGCCCGGCTCGACCCCGAGACGGCCTTCGATCTCGGCGTTGCCGACGACGCGCGCGGGAAGCGCACCCCCCACCCCGGCGAACCGCGAGCGCAGCACGGGCGTCCTTACCGCACCCCGTGCAGCTCGACCAGATCGAGGCGCGCGGGACCGTCGACGGCGAGGCGGGTGACCACCTGCGCGGGATCCGGCGGCAGCTCGACGCCGGGTCCCGTCCCCGGGGCGCCGCTGGCGAGCGGGGCGCCCGGCGGCTCGGAATCGATGCCGAGCACCCGTGCCGCGCCGTCGGCGCGCGCGAACACGCGCAGCACCGTCGCCGGCGCGGCCGCGGCGACCGGCACCGCGACCGACGGCTCGGCACACGGCCACGTCGGGCGGGTGAGCTCGCCGGCGCCGTACGCGAGCGGCGCCGGCGGCGCGGGCTCCGGCAGCGGAATCGCGCCCGGTCCGCAGCCCGTCACCCTCGCCTCGCGCGCGCCGATCGCGGCGCGGTAGCCGCGCACGACGAGCGGTCCGGCGAGCCGCGGGGGGCCCATGCCGGCGAGCCAGTCGTCGGGGAAGTCGCCGCGGTAGGAGACGAGCGCGCTCATGCCGCGATCCGGCAGCGCGCGTGCCTCGGCCGCCGCGCGACGCAGGAAGAAGCCATTGTCGGTATCGACGTCGGAGAAGCCGCTGCCGTGCACGTCGCGCCACAGCCGGTCGAGCGGGATCGCGAGCTCGCCGGCGAGGATCCGCGCGACCTCGCGCTTGGTCGCGACGCTCGGCAGCCGCGCCCGCGCGTCGGGCGACGCGGCCCGCGGGCCGCCGAGGCGCAGGAGGTCGAGGTTCGCCGGGACGAACCCGCTCGCGGCCGCGCTCAGGATCCACCAGAGGAGCACGGCGGTCCGGGCGACGACCACGCCGCCCAGCAGCCAGCGGGCGAGACGCCGGCGCCAGAGCGCGTGCCACGCGACGCCGATCAGGACGGCGCCGGGAGCGAGCGTCGTGTCGAGGTAGTAGTACCAGGCCTCGGCGGGCAGCAGCGCGACCGCAGCGAAGCAGCCGAGGAAGACGAGCGCCGTGAAGCGGGTCGCGGCGGCGCGGTCCGGGCGCGGCGGACGGAGCAGAGCCCAGCACGCGGCTGCCGTCGCGAGCGCCGTCGCGCCGCCCTCGACGGTGAGCCACGCGTCGACCGCGCGCGGACGACCGGGCAGCGTCAAGCCATCGAGCACGCGCGGCACGAGAAGCAGGAGGTCGCCGACGCGGTGCTGCCACGGCCCGGGCACGGCGCCCCCCGGTGGAGCCGCCGGCAACGGCTCGCGCAGCGCCGCGAGCATCGGCAGCAGCGGCAATGCGC
>JBFMAS010000661.1:0-3644 GCA_040755575.1 Thermodesulfobacteriota bacterium | reverse complement strand
GGGGGGGGGGGGGCCCCGCGCGCGACGCCCGGGACGATTGACGCGTCTTCGCGCGTGCCGCTGCCGCCGGCGACCGCGGCCGCCCGCACCGTCCGCGCCGCTCGCTCAGCGGTGCAGGCTGCGCACCTGCTGCTCGCCGACCACCTGCAGCAGCTCGCTCGCGTCGACCGGCTTGACCAGCAGAGGCGCCGGGTCCGCGCCGTCCCCGCCGTCTCCGCCGTCCCATTGAACCGGCGGTGACGCGGTCACGATCACGACGGGGATCGCGGCCGTCGCCGGGTCCTCGCGCAGCTGGCGCTGCAGCTCGGCACCGTCCATGTCCGGCATCGTCCAGTCGAGCAGGATGACGCAGGGCCGGACCCCCTCGTGCAGCAGGTCGAGCGCCGTCCGACCGTCGGCCGCACACAGGGTCGGATACCCCTCCGACTCGAGCAGCAGCGAGAAGATCTCCCGCACCTCCTCGCTGTCGTCGACGATCAGGACCGGTTTGTCGCGGCGGCCGTGCATGTCGAGTCGGGCCACCCCTCGAGCATTCCAAGAACTCTGCCAACGGCGGACGCACGGCGAGCCGTCCTTTGCCGCCAAGCCCGCGTGTCGGCTGTAGAAATCGCGCGCGCGCTTTACCGGCGGGAGGCCGGGCCGCGGGCCGCCCGCAGGGTCAGCGCACCCAGGATCAGGACGGCGAGCACGATCGCGGTCCAGATGGCGCCGCGCTGCAGCCGCTCGTGGCGCAGCGCCGTGCCGCCCGGCGTGCCGCGCCAGGACTCGTTCTCGCCGCCCTCGCCGAGCGTCGCCGGCACGCTGCGCAGACCCGCGACGACGTGACGCGCGCGCTCGATCTCGTAGCGCGGGGCGGACGCGTCGGGGTTGCCGGCGAGCAGCACGTAGTTTCCCGGTGGCGCCGCGACGAGCAGCGTCGGCAGCGCGACCGGTGCCAGGGCGCGCGTGATCTCGAGCGGCGCGTCGTCGCCGTCCTCGACCTCGAGCTCGAGCGCGTCGACCCGCGCCGCGGGGAAGGACAGCAGGAGCGGCGCGGGGCGGCGCAGGTCCTGCGCCAGGATGCCGCCGTCGAGGACGCGCTCGTCGCCGTCGACCTTGGCGAGGATGCGGTAGCGACGCCCGAGCGCGGGACGCGCGGTGTGCAGCACGAGCCGGTCGAGCGTCAGCGGAGCTGCCGCCGGCGCGAGCCGCCAGCGCGAGCGGCCGTCCTCGCGCTCGGGCCCGGTGATCTCGAGCGCGACGTCGTCGCGCTCGGCGGCCGGGGCGACGAGGAACGGCCACTGCCGGCGCCGGGCGTCGACCAGGCGCAGGTCGGCGCGTGACGGCTCGGCGTGCGTCACGTCCTCGGGTGCGAGGCGCACGGCCACGAGCCCCTCGGGCGACGCCGGGATCACCACCGTCCGGTGCCAGCGCCAGGCGTCGGGGTCGAGCTGCGCGCCCGCGTGCATCACGGGCGCGAGCGCCGGCGCGGGATCGAAGCGCGGGTTCGCTCGCACGGGGCCGAGCCGCGCCGCCGGGATGCGCGCGGGGTCGGCGAGCACCTCGCCGCTCGCCGCGAGCGCGTCGCGGAACAGGTCGGCGACGTCGTAGCGCGGCGGGTAGGCGCGGCCGCCGCCGAAGCGCAGCACGCCGGCCGCCTCGTCCGGTGCCGCGGCGGGCAGCGCGAACAGGATCGCGGGCGCGCTGACGACGGCTGCGACGCGCAGCTCCGCGAGCGGCGGGCTGTCGCCGTCGGCGATCTCGACTTGCATGTGCGCGCGCCGCGCGGGCTCGATCGCGACGTCGAGCCGCTCGGCGAGCGCGGCGTCCGCGGCAGCCGGCGCTCGCAGGACCCGGCCGCGGCCGATCGGCGTCGCGCTGCCGTCGGAGGCGACGTCGCGCACCTCGACGGCGCGGTCGAAGGCCGGCGTCGCGCTCGCGATGCGCAGCCGCCCGGCGACCAGCCCCGGCGGCCGCTCGACCTCGAGCACCGTGCGGCCGCCGGTCGTGCGCCGAGACAGGATCGTCAGCGGGCGCTCGATTGCGTCCGCGGCGACCAGCGTGCGGTCGGCCTCGAAGCGCAGCACCGGCTCGAGGAAGAAGCCCTCCTCGCCGGAGATCGTGACGACGATCTCCTCGCCGTCGAAGGCCGGCAGAGCGATCCGGTCGCGGTCGACCAGGCGCTGCCCGAGGCGCAGCAGGCTCGCGCGCGGCACGAGCGGCACGGTGCTCCCGTCGCGCGCGACGCCGAGCACCTCGACCGCGCGGACGTAGCGCGGCCGGCCGGACGTCGCGACCAGCGTCCAGCTCCCGCTCGGCGCGTCCTTCGCCGGCAGGGCGACGCGGTAGGTCTCGCGGGTCAGCGCCTTGCCGCCCTCGCGCGGCATCTCCTCGCGCTCGAGGTCGTTCACCACCGCGTCCGCGACGACGCGCTCGACCCGCTCGCTGCCGCTCGGCAGCCCGGGGTCGATCACGTACGGCACCTCTTGGCCGGCGCCGTCGAACAGGCGCACGTCGGAGAGGTCCGGCGCGCAGCGCTCGAGCACCGGGGCGGGCAGCGACAGGCGCGCGAGCCCGGGCGCGCTCGGGTAGACCTCGGCCTCGAGCGGGAACAGCGTCGCGAGGTCCTGCGCCGCCGCGCGCCCGGCCAGCGCCGCGAGCGCGAGCACCACGCTCGCGACGGCGCGCGTCGCGCGGCTCACGGCTCGCCCTCTGCGGGACGGCGGAAGACGAAGCGCTGGTACACGAGCGACACCACGATGAGCGACAGCGCGAGCCCGAGCAACGCGCCGACCCGGTAGAGATCGCGCAGCTCGCCGACGTCGTAGAGGAAGATCTTGCCGATCGTCACCATCAGCAGGACGAGGCTCGCCCAGCGCAGCGCGCCGCTCGCGAGGCGCACGCCGAGCGCGAGCAGCGCGAGCGCGTAGAGCGCCCACGCGATCGAGATGACCAGCTTCTCGGCGGGCGTGCGCGCGACCAGCAGGCGCAGCTCGCCCGGCGGCGAGAACCAGTCGGCGATCGCGAGGTTGATCCAGACGAAGACGACGACCAGCGCGGCGAGGCCGAGCGCGGCCGACGCGAGCGGCTGCTCGCGCACGTAGAGCGGGCGCTCCCAGTCGCGCAGGCGCGGCAGCTCGAGCGGGCGCAGCACCTTCGCGCCCCAGACGAGCGCCGCCGCGGGCACGAGGTAGGCCCACGCGATCCAGTTGACGATGCGCCAGTCCGGGCGCGGGTGATACTCGAGCACCTCGGCGTTGGCGACCAGGCGCACCGTCGCCGCGCCGAGCAGCGCGAGCGCCGTGTACTTGAGGCCCGGGTGGTCGAGGCGCGTCCACAGGACGAGCAGCGCCGCGCCCTCGAGCGCCCAGCCGATGGTGATCCACTCCTTCTCGACCTGCAGCGGGATCGCGGCCGTGACGAAGCCGAGCGCGACGCCGCAGAGCCACGCGAGGGCGCTCGTGCGCCGCGGATGCTCGCCGGGCCAGAGCTCCCTCGCGCGCGCCGCGGCCGCCAGCGTGACGGCGGCGAGCGCGAGCGGCAGCGCGCCGATGACGGCGTCGCCGAAGCGGTCCTCGAACAGCACGAGCAGCGCCGGGAACCAGAGCACGGGGGCGAGCGCGGCCGCGCGCCACGCCCAGGCGTCGTCGCGCAGCCGGCTCGCC
>JBFMAS010000660.1:0-24176 GCA_040755575.1 Thermodesulfobacteriota bacterium | reverse complement strand
AAACCATGGTGGTGACCAGGCTGATCGCGATCCTCGCCAGCGTCGCCGTCCCGCAGTTCAGCGCCGTGGCGACGCAGATGCGGACCCAGGCGGTCGCGAACCAGGTGCTGACCGACATCCAGTACGCACGCGTCATGGCACAGCGCACGGGCGTGCCGCACTACATCGAGGTGACGGGTGGCGCCGGGGTGAACTACCGCGTGCAGCGCTCGGCCGCGCCGCCCGCGATCAGCCCGGGGACCGACCCGGTCGTCCGGAGCGCCTCGCTGGGCGCGACGATGCAGGAGGTCGAGTTCACCATGAACGGCGCCGCCACCGACTGCTTCGGCGCCGACGCGACCCAGGCGACGCCCAGCAGCCAGCTCGTGTTCAACGCGCGCGGCCTGCCGGGCGGCACCGCGTCGTACTTCGTCGGCTCCTCGGACGGCGCCAACTCCTACGTCGTCTCGGTGACCGGAGCGGGGCGCGCGCGGCTGTGCCGGCGCGTCGCTGGAGCGTGGAAGTGAGCGCGCGGCCGACGCGGCGCCTCGCACGCGACGTGCGCGGCTTCACCATCGTCGAGACCATGGTCGCGATCGTGATCATCGGCTTCGCCTTCCTCGGCGTGGCCGGCGTGCACGGCGTGTCGAGCCGCGCGCAGTCCCTCGGGCAGAACCAGGGGCTGGCGCGCTTCGTCACCGATCAGGAGCTCGAGGAGATGCGCCGCCTGCCGTTCGACCAGATCGTCTCGGGCTCGAGCTCGGCGACCGTCGAGGGCGTGGCCTTCAACGTGAACCGCGACGTCCAGGCCGTCGCCAACGGCGCCCGTGTGACCGTGACGACGACGTGGACCGACCGCTTCGGCCCGCAGACGATGACCTTCACCACCATCGTCAGCCAGGTGACCAACCCAGCGAGCCCATGAACGACACGCATACGTCGAAGACCGTCTTCACGCTGCGCGACGAGCGCGGCATGACCATCATGGAGCTGCTCGTCGCGTCCTTCATCGGCCTGTTCGTCGTCGGCACGGTGTTCGCCGCGGTGCGCGTGCAGGGCCGCAGCGCGGCCTTCCAGACCGGCCTCGCCGACGCGCAGCTCACGAGCCGCGGCGCGGGCGAGCTGCTGCTGCAGGACCTGCGCATGGCGGGCTTCGGCATGCTCGGCGTGTCGCCCGACGACGCGGCAACCTTCCCGCCGCTGTCGTTCGGGACGACGGGCGGCGTCACGACGCTGCAGCTGCGCGGTGCCTTCAACAACGTGACCACGACCGTCGCGACCGCCGTCAACGCCGGCGCGACGTCGATCAGCGTCACGCCGCCCGCGGAGGGCGCCTTCCAGGCGCAGAACCTGGTGTTGATCGACAGCGGGCTCAGCTCGGAGATCCGCACGATCACGAGCGTCGGCTCGAGCGGCGGCAACGTCACCCTCGGGCTCAGCGCGGCGCTCGCGCACGGCTATCCGATCGGCCCGTTCGTCACCCAGATCGAGGTCGTGACCTACGTCTGGAGCGGCAACGTGCTGACCCGCAACAACCAGGTAGTGGCGGAGAACGTGCCGGTCTTCGACCTCGACTTCATCGATCAGGACGGGGTGCAGACCGAGGACCCGGGCGACGACGTGCGCTCGGTGATCGTCGAGTTCCAGGCCGCGCAGGCCGCGAGCTCCCAGCTCGGCGACAACCCGACCGCGAGGTCGCGCGTCGACACGGAAGCAAACATGCGGAACCTCGCGTTCCGCTTCGACCTGAGCTGACGCCATGAAGCAGATCGCAAACGAGCGAGGCATCGTGCTGGTGGTCGCACTCGGGCTCACCATCGCGCTCGCGGCGCTGTCGCTGACCGTCGCGCGCAGCGGCCAGATGTCGACCTTGACGGGCGCCTTGTCGGCGCAGCTGACGCGCGCCTTCTACCTGGCGGACGGCGCCGCCTACCACGCGCTCGGCGACGTGGCGCTGTTCCAGCCGGACGATCCTCCGGTCGTCCGGACCAAGGACCTGAACGAGATCGGCATGGACAGCCAGGCGGCGGTGGTCTTCACGCTCTACCGCGCGCTGCCCGGCAACCTTCTCATCCGCACCACGGACGGCAAGGTGAGGCCTGCGCAGTTCGGCCAGAACGAGGGCCTCGGCAAGATGTACTACTTCGACGTCGACGGCGTGAGGAACGCCGCAACCACGGGCGTCGACCCGCGCAGCGCCGTGCAGATGCAGGCTGCCAGGCCTGGTCCGTGCGCCGACTGCGGCACCTGAGCTCGCGCAGCTCCGCGGAGGGCGACGGGGATGTGGAGTCGGACATGATGCAGCTCGACAAACGAATCTCGGGGCGGATGGGGCTTCCGGCCGTCGTCGCGCTCGTCGTCGCGCTCGCGACGCCGGCCCGCGCGCTCGACACGGACATCTTCACCGGCACGCAGGTCGATCCGAACGTGCTGATCATCTTCGACAACTCCGGCAGCATGGGCCTGCAGGCGTACAACACCTACCCGACCACGATCTACACCGGCGCGTACAACTCGGGCACGGTGTACACCCGCTGCCGTGACCGCAACGGGATCGAGGGCGGTGACGTGTACTCGAACTGCACGTGCCGCAACGTGCAGACGAGCTGGCAGGTCGACGGCAGCTCGTGCGCCGCGTCGTTCGTCGACAACATCCCGCCGCCGTCGGGCGACGACACCGACGACCGCGAGTCGCGCCGCAAGCGCGGCAACCGGCTCAACTTCGAGACCAACCCGCCGAAGAACTGCGAGCTCGCGCCGTTCGACACGTGCACCAGCGACGCCGACTGTCCGGGCTTCGGCAACAGCTGCGCCGTGCAGAACAAGATGGCGGTCGCGCAGGGCGTCGTCACGGCGCTGATCAACGACGCGGCGAACGACAACGTTCGCTTCGGGCTGATGAACTTCAACCCCTCGGGCATCAGCTACGGCTCGATGAACTACGGCAGCTCGAGCGCGGTCACCTTCTGGCACGACACCAACCTCAACAAGTTCCTCTTTCCCGTGCAGGACAACACGGCGTCGGGACGCTCGACCCTGACCTCGCTGATCGCCGGCATGACGGCGAACGGCGGCACGCCGACGGTGCACCGCCTCATCGACGGCTGGGAGTACTTCAACGGGGAGGTGACGAAGTCCGGCTGGACGTCGCCGGTGCAGTACACCTGCCAGCGCAACTACCTGCTGATGGTGACCGATGGCATCCCCGAGGTCGAGGCGGACTACCTGACGTCGCCCGCGACGGCGTGCCAGTTCAACCGCGCCAAGAGCTTCGTCGGCACGACGAACGGCGGCGATCTGAACGGCGACGGCAAGGAGAACCCCGCCGACCTGGACAACTACATCGCCTACACCGGCCAGATGGTGAACTGCGGCTCGGATTACCTCGACGACGCGATGCTCAAGATCCGCGGCATGTTCCCGCTCGGCAACACCGAGAACCAGCCGCTCGTGCTGTACGCGGTCTCGTTCGGCTTCGACTACTGCCAGCCGCCGGCCGACGGCGACGAGAGCCCGGGAGGCGGCTCGCTGCTCTACCGCGCGGCGAAGAAGTACGGCGGCGGCGAGTGCCTGTCGGCGGCCAACCCCGACCAGCTCGACGACGCGCTGCGCGAGGCGCTGAACCTGATCAAGAACGACGCGCAGTCGTTCGTCGCGCCGGTGGTGCCGGTCAGCCAGACGAACCGGACGGAGTCGGGCGACAAGCTCTACGTCGCGCTGTTCGCGCCGCGCGAGGGGCAGCAGAACTGGCCGGGCAACATCAAGAAGTACGGCCTCGACCGCAACCACGGCACGATCTGCAACAAGAACGCGGCGACCTGCACGATCGGCAGCCCCGAGGCGGCGACGACCGCCGACGGCACGATCCTCGGCACCGCGGAGTCCTACTGGGATCCGTCGGGGCCGTCCGGCACGTCGGTCACCGCGGGCGGCGTGGGCGAGGTGCTGAAGAACCGCAGCGCGGCGCGCAACATCTACACCTACACCGGCACGGCGACCGGTACCCTCAACGTCCCGCTGACCGCGTCCGCGCAGGCGTTCACCAAGGCGAACTCCGCGATCACGCCGGCGATGCTCGGCTTGACGGGCGCCGACGAGACCGCCTTCGAGCGCGACGCGCTGATCGACTACGTGCACGGCTACGACTCGTACGACCAGAACAGCGACGGCGACACCACGCAGAAGCGCAGCTGGATCCTCGGCGACATCATCCACTCGGTGCCGCTGATCGTGAACTACGGCACGCCGGCGTCCCCCGACTCGCTCATCATCGTCGGCGCCAACGACGGCATGCTGCACGCCTTCGACGACGCGACCGGCGAGGAGGTGTGGGCGTTCGTCCCGCCGGACGTGCTCGAGAACCTGAACGACCTGCGGCCCGGCGAGTCGGCCGAGCACCCGTTCTTCGTCGACTCGTCGCCCAAGTACCGGGAGCTCGGCTCGCAGAAGGTCATGGTGTTCGGCCTCGGGCGCGGCGGGCGCGCCTACTACGGGCTCGACATCACGAGCAAGACCGCGCCGACGCTGCTGTGGCGCATCAACAACACCACCTCCGGCTTCAGCGAGCTCGGCCAGAGCTGGTCGACGCCGGCTCTCGGCAAGTTCGCCAACGGCGGCTCACCGATCGAGGTGGCGGTGTTCGGCGGCGGCTACGACACGCACTTCGACGACCCGAACGAGGGCGACCCGAACTCCACCGACCCGATGGGCCGGGCGATCTTCATGGTCGACCTGCTGACCGGCGCGAAGCGGGCGCAGGCCTCGCCGAGCGGCATGACGTACGCGGTGCCGAGCGACCCGCTGCTGTTCGACGTGAACGGCGACCAGATCTTCGATCGCGGCTACATCGGCGACATGGACGGCCGCATGTGGCGCATCGACCACAACTTCACGGCGACCCGCCTGTTCTCGACGCCGGAGTTCCGGCGGATCTTCTACCAGCCGGATGCCGTCATCAACAACGGCTCGGTCATGGTCTACTTCGGCACCGGCGACCGCTCGAGCCCGATGCACGACGGGCCTGACGACCGCTTCTACGCGGTGCGCGACGACGGCACGAACAACCTCACCGAGACCGACCTGATCGACGTGACGAGCAACGTCCAGCAGCCGGGCAGCGACGGCTACGAGACCCTGCGCCAGCAGATCGACGCGAAGCACGGCTGGTTCATCCGGCTCGGCAGCAACGGCGAGAAGGTGCTCGCGCCGCCGACGGTGTACTTCAACGTCGCCTTCACGACCTTCACGCCGTCGAGCGCCGTCTGCCAGGCGGGCGGCTCGGCGAAGATCTACGTCGTCGACCCGCTGGTCGGCGGTCCGACCCTGGACCTCGCGGGCACCAGCGGCGGCGGCCTCGGCGGCGGCGAGGGGACGGGCGGCGGCGTCGGCTCGGGCGCGGGCGGCGACCTGATCGCGGCCGATCGCTTCGTGCTGATCGGGCAGAGCATCCCGACCTCGCTCAAGGTGACCTTCGGCGACGACGAGACCAAGGCCTTCCTCGGTGTGACCAAGGGCGGCGGCATCGCGCTCCAGCCCCTCAACCTGCCGCAGATCGCGACCAACGTGATCCCGATCTCGTGGCGCCAGGCGTGGGGCTGGTGACGAGGCCGCGGAGGAGAGGGCGATGAGACGCCGGATCGAGCCGATGATGCGCCGCATCGTGACGTTGGCCATGCTCGTCGCGGTGGGCACGGGCTGGGCAGCGTCGCCCGCGTGGTCCTCGGACGACGTCGACGTGGTCCGCGGAAGCGTCACGTGGGTGTCGGCCGACTCGGTCGAGGTCGGGGGCCGGCGGGCGCTCTTGACGGCCGGCACGTCGATCACGAGCAACGGCCGCGAGGTCTCGCTCGCGTCGGTCGTGGTGGGCGCGCCCGCCGAGCTCGAGGTCGACTCCGCCGGCCGCGCGCTCGAGGTTCGAGTGCAAGGAGCGGTTGAGTAAACTGGGAGAAAGGCGAATATATGGTCGGGCGGCCCGTCAATAACGAGTGAGTACGAGCCTCTCGGTTTTGGAAGGGCTAACGCCACCCCCTCCGGCCGTTGTACTCGTGCTTCGACCTCGTCGAGACGGGGCCGTTCCGATCGGTGGACGTGGGCGGTGGGGTTCCTCCTCTCCCCTGCTGCTCACGTCCGCCGGTACTTCAGGCTCCTAGCCACCCCGCCGCGCGAGGTACTGCAGCACCTCGCCGGCCTCTCGCCGCTCCACCACGCCCCGCCCACGCAAGAGCTCCAGGTGGGCGATGGTCTCCATGACCGCCGCGCCGACCTGGAAGCGGTTCTCGGCGGGATTCTCGAGCACCCAGTGGAAGGCCTTGCGGGCGACCTCGTAAGCGGTCGCCGGGCCCGCCTGCAGCACGTCCCACATCTCCCGGGCCCGCACCTCGTGGTGCGCCCGGATCTGGCGGGCGCGGTGGCGGTGGTCGGAGAACACGCCGCCGTGGGCCGGGCAGACGAGCCGCACCTCGAGCGCCGCGACCTTGTCCTGCGAGGCGAGGAAGTCCTGCAGCGGGTTCGCCGGGCCGGTCGCGTAGACGCCGACGTGGGGGGTGATCTTCGGCAGCAGGTGGTCGCCGACGAACAGGACGCGGTCGTCGAGGTCGAGGTAGCAGCAGTGGCCGGGCGTGTGGCCCGGGGTCCAGACGACCTGCAGACGCCGGCGGCCGATCGCGAGCACCTCGCCGTCCGCGACCGGGTGCTGCACCTCGGTCGCCGGCTGGAACGTTCCCGCCCACACCTCGGACGGCCGCGGCGCGTTCACCGGGCCCGCGGCCGGGATCGGCATGCCGTGGCGTCGCGAGTGCACGACCATGTCGTCGGCGCCGGCCGACAGCGTGTAGGCGATCCGCTCGAGCTCGAGCGGGTGCAGGTGGATCAGGCCGCCGGTCTCGGCACGGTACGCGCGCGAGGCGCCGAAGTGGTCCGGGTGGTGGTGGGTCGCGAGCAGGTGCGTGATCGCCGCCGGCTCGACCCCGATCTTCCCGATCGCGGCGAGGAACGCCTCGCGGCTCTCGCGCAGCGCGACGCCGGTGTCGACCAGCGCCCACTCGCCGCCCCCGCAATCGAGCAGGTACACGTTGACGATCGTCGGCTTCGACGGCAGCGGCAGGAAGACCTCCACCACCCCGCGCGCGACGTCGCGCACCCGCACGCCCGGCGAGGCCGCCAGGTTCATTCGTGGAGCCGGTCCTCGATCTCGAAGGTCACCCGCAGCGCGACCTTCCAGCCCGTCACGCGCCCGTCCTCGACGAGCGCCTTGGTCTCTGTGATCGCGGCCTCCCGGATGCCGCTGACGGTCACGGCGGCACGCGACACCGCGAGCGCGACCGCGTCCTCGATCGAGGTGGTGGAGGTGCCGGTGAGCTCGATGATCTTCTCGACCATGGTGCGCCCCTTTCCCGGTCAGCGCCCGATCGTCGCGACTGCGCAGCCGCTGCAGGTGTTCTTCAGCTCGATGATGAAGCGCTGCACGGTCGCGACGCGCTCGGGGTCGTCGAGCTTCTGCGCGACCTCGAGCGCCTGCCGGGCGGTCGCGTCGGCGTCCTCTTCGCGGCCGACGATGTGATACGCCTCCGCGAGCTCGAGCCGCTTGCCGATCGCGGTCTGGTCCATCGCGACCGAGCGCTCGAGGTATTCGATGCCCTTGCTGGTGTTGCCGCCGAGCAGGCGCGGCAGCTTCATCAGCATGCCGCCGCGCGCGGCGAGCGCATTCGCGTGGTTCGGGTCGAGGCGCAGCACCTCGTCCAGCTGCTTGTTGAGCTTGACGAGGTTCATGGCGGCGACGGCGATGCCGCCCAGCTGCGCGAGCCGTCCGTCGGCCCCGAACTGGATGAAGCGCGCCTCCGCGCTCTGCGGCATCAGCTCGACGGCGCGGTCGGCGTGCCGCTTCGCCTCCTCGTAGGCGGTGCGGCGGCCGTCGTCGTCGCCCGCGGCCTCGCCGCGGGCGAGGTGCTCCCTCGCGAGCGCGAGCTCGCGCTCACCCTCGCTCGCGCCGGCCGGAGGAGCGGACGGAGGCGTCGAGGGCGCGGCCGGCGGCTGGGCCGCGAGCTTGGCTGCGGGTGCTGCGCCGGGCGCCGCCGCCTGGTCGCGCGGCGGCGGCGCGCAGCTCTCGGCCGCGGCACCGTCCGCGCAGCCGCTCGCCAGCGCGCGCGGTGGCGCGGCGGCGAGCACCAGCGCCACGACGCAGGCCGCCGCGCAGCGACCGAAGGGCGCGCGCAGAGCCACAGGTGCTATGCGGTTCGCGAAGGGGACGACGCGTCGTCGGAGGCTCGGGTGATTCATCGTTGACTTGGTTCTTCTGCGCCGCCTACGATCGCGGCCCACCCATCGTAACAGGAACCTACACCGAAGCATCCTCTAGACTCCTCATGAAGCGCCCCTCAACCGTCCGCCGGAATGCGTCCCTCGAGAAGGCCAACCGCCTCCTGCTCGCGTTCTCGGAGGCGACGCCGGAGCTGGGCGTGATGGACCTCGCGCGCCGCGTCGGCCTGAACAAGAGCACCGTCAGCCGGTTCGTCGCGACGATGCACGAGCTCGGCCTGCTCGAGCGCGTCGAGCACGGCCGCAAGTTCCGACTCGGCCTGAGGGTGTTCGAGCTCGGCACGCTGGCGGCGCGCCATCGCCCGCTTTTTGCACATGCCGAGCAGGCGGTCGAGAAGCTCGCGGCGCAGCTCCACGAGACGGTGACCGTGTCGGTGCTGCTCGGGCACGACCTCGTCTTCCTGCACAAGGCCGACCGCGGCGCCGAGCCGCTTCCGGCGGCGATCGGCCGCCGCTATCCGGCGCACTGCAGCGCGTCGGGCAAGATCCTTCTCGCGCTGCTTCCCGAGGCGGAGCGCAGCGCGTTCCTCGGTGGACGGCTCGCGCGGCGGACCGAGAACAGCATCGTCGTCGCGCGCACCCTCGAGCGCGAGCTCACGGCCGCGCGGGAGCAGGGCTTCGCGGTCGATCATCAGGAGTTCGCGGTCGGGACGCGGAGCGTCGCGGTTCCGATCCACGACCGCAGCGGCGCCGCGGTCGCGGCGCTCGCCGTGACCGGATCGGCGCGGCGCATCACCATCGCGACCGTTCCCGCGCTCACGGCGAACCTGCGTCGTCTGGCGCAGGACGTGTCGCGGCGCCTCGGCCACCGGCCGCTCGTGCGCCTGCAGCCCGCGCTGCTGTCCGACGTGACCGCGTTCGGCTAGACCGGGTGCGTGGCCGAGCTACCTCTCGCGGGCGTACGCATCCTCGCCGCGAGCCAGCTCGGCGCGGGGCCCTGGGCGCTGACGCTGCTCTCGGACCTCGGCGCCGACGTCGTCAAGATCGAGCCGCCCGGGCACGGTGACGAGGCGCGCGACGTGCCGCCGCACGCGTCGGGCGGCGACTCGCTGTACTTCCAGGCGCTCAATCGCGGCGCGCGCGGGCTGACGCTCGACCTGCGCTCCGCCGTGGGGCGCGAGGTGCTGCGGCGCCTCGTGCGCGCGAGCGACGCGGTCTACAACAACCTGCGCGGCGGGGCGCCGGCCGCTCTCGGGCTCACCTACGAGGCGCTGCGCGACGCGAACCCGCGCGTCGTCTGCTGCTCGCTGTCGGGCTTCGGGCAGACGGGCCCACGCGCCGGCGAGCCGGGCTACGATTTCGTGATCCAGGCGTACGCCGGCTTCATGAGCTTGACCGGCGAGCCGGGCGGAGCGCCGCAGCGCTGCGGCGTGTCGGTGGTCGACTTCTCGGCGGGCCTGCTGTCGGCCCTCGCGCTCATGATCGGCCTGCACCGCGCGCAGCGCACGGGCGTCGGCTGCGACCTCGACGTGAGCCTCTACGACACCGCGCTGTCGATGCTGAACTACCTCGCCGGCTGGACGCTGAGCTCGACGTTCCGGCCGGAGCGCACCGCCGACGGCGCGCACCAGACGCTCGTCCCCTCGCAGACCTTCCGCACCGCGGACGGCCACATCGTGGTGATGTGCATGAAGGAGAAGTTCTGGCAGCGCCTGTGCGAGCGGATGGGACGCGAGGACCTGTGCGACGAGCCGCGCTTTCGCACCTTCGCCGACCGCTTCGCGCACCGTGCCGAGCTGATCCCGGTGCTCGCCGCCGACTTCCGACGGCGGACGACCGGCGAGTGGCTCGCGCTGCTGCGCGGCGTGGTGCCGTGCGGGCCCGTGTACTCGGTCGAGGAGGCGCTGTCCGACGAGCACGCGGCGGCACGGGACCTGCTGGTCGGCTTCCCGCACCCGGAGTACGGCTGGCTGCGTCAGGTCGGGACGCCGCTCAAGATGGCCGGCGTCGTACCGGTGCACCGTCGTGCGCCGCGCCTCGGCGAGCACACGGACGAGATCCTGAGCACGCTCGGCGGCTACTCGCCGTCCGAGATCGCCGCGCTGCGGGCGAGCGGCGTGGTTTGAAGCTCGCGCCGCGGTCGTCTAGTCGATCCCCGAAAGGACCATACCGCATGGGTCTACCGCAGTGGTTCCACGACGTCGCGAAGCGTGTGTCGAACCGCGGCCGCTGGGGCGCGGACGACGAGATCGGCACGCTCAACCTGATCACCCCCGACGCCACGCGCCGCGGCGCCGCGTGCGTGCGCCGGGGCGCGTCGTTCTCGCTCGCGCTGCCGCTGCACCACGACGGCGTGCAGACCGGGCGCATCCCGAAGCGCATCAACCCGGTGCACACGATGGTCGGGGTCAACACGCCCTTCACCGGTGATCGCGACCACGTCTGCCTCTCGGACGACATGGTGGTGATGGGCCTGCAGGCGTCGACGCACTGGGACGGGCTCGCGCACGCGAGCTACGAGAACCGGATCTACAACGGCTTTCCCGCCGCCACCGTGACCGCGGAGGTCGGCGCGACCAGGTGCGGCATCGAGAAGCTCAAGCCGATCGTGACGCGCGGCATCCTGCTCGACGTCGCGCGCGCGAAGGGCGTGAACCGCCTCGACCCGGGCTATCCGATCCGGCCGGCCGACCTCGACGCCGCGGTCGCGCTCGCCCGGGTCGAGGTGCTCGGTGGGGACGTGCTGCTCGTGCGCACCGGCCAGATGGAGCACCTCGAGCGCGGCGACAAGGAAGCCTACCGGCTGCCGGCGCCGGGCCTCACGGTGAGCACGGTCGAGTGGTTCCACGCGCGCGACGTCGCGGCGGTCGCGACCGACACCATGCCCTTCGAGGTCTGGCCCGGCGAGGACGAGAGCGTGCTGCTGCCCGTGCATCTGCTGCACCTCGTCGAGATGGGCATGACGCAGGGGCAGAACTGGTACCTCGACGAGCTCGCGCGCGACTGCGCCGCGGACGGGGTGTACGAGTTCCTGCTGAGCGCGACGCCCGAGCCGTTCGTCGGCGCGGTCGGCAGCCCCGTGAACCCGGTCGCGACCAAGTAGCGGGCGAGCAGTCGCACGACGATGGACCTGTCGTACACCGCCGAGGAGGAGCGCTTCCGCGAGGAGCTGCGCGCGTTCCTCGAGCGCGCGGTGCCGCGCGACGAGCCGCCCGACGACCTCGACGCGGAGTTCGAGTGGCTGCGCGACTTCCAGCGCCGCATGCACGCCGGCGGCTGGGTCGGCATCCACTGGCCGCGCGCCTACGGCGGCCGCGACGCGACGCCGATGCAGCAGGCGATCTTCGCCGAGGAGCTGGCGCGGGCGCGTGCGCCGCAGCTCGTCAACCGCGTCGCGATCAACAACGTCGGGCCGACGCTCATGCACTTCGGCACCGACGAGCAGAAGCGCCGCTACCTGCCGGGGATCCTGTCGGCCGAGGAGATCTGGTGCCAGCTCTACTCGGAGCCCGGCGCGGGCTCGGATCTCGCCGCGCTGCGCACGCGCGCCGTCCTCGACGGCGACGACTACGTGGTCACCGGGCAGAAGGTGTGGACGAGCTACGCGCAGCACTCGCGCTGGGCGATCCTGCTGGCGCGCACCGGCGAGGATGCCGTCAAGCAACGCGGCATCTCGTATCTGATCGTCGACATGCGCTCCCCCGGCATCGAGATCCGGCCGCTGCGCCAGCTCACCGGAGCGTCGGAGTTCAACGAGGTGTTCCTCGACGCGGTCCGCGTGCCGCGCGCCAACCTGATCGGGCAGGCGAACGAAGGCTGGCGCATCGCGCAGGTCACGCTGGCGCACGAGCGCGGCACGAACTACGCGATCAAGGAGCAGGTGCTGGCGCGGATCAACGTCGACGAGCTGATCGCCGCCGCGCGGAGCGTCGGGCGCAGCGCGGACGCTTCGGTGCGGCAGCGCCTCGCGCAGCTCTGGCTCGAGACCGAGATCATGCGCTTCATGAACCTCGAGATGCTGACGCGCCTCGGGCGCGGCGTGACGCCGGGCGCCGAGACGTCGATCGTCAAGACGTTCTGGGCGGACCTGTCGCAGGCGATCGGCGACGCCGGAGTCGAGCTGCTCGGCGAGCGCGCGCTCTTGCTGCGCGGCTCGGCGCATGCGGCGGGCGCGGGCCGCTTCGCGCAGCATCTCCTGTTCTCGCGTGCCGCGACCATCGCTGGCGGCACGAGCGAGATCCAGCGCAACATCATCGCGCAGCGCCTGCTCGGCCTGCCGCGCGGTTGAGCATGCGGAAAGGATTCGGAGCAGACAGATGAGCCAGGGCGGCAAGGGCGGCATTGGAAACTTCTTCGAGGACTTCGAGGTCGGCCAGGAGATGGTCTGTCCGACGCCGCGCGTCCTGACGGCGGCCGAGACCGCGTGGCACGTCGCGACGACCAACGACCGGACGCCGCGCTTCTGCAGCGCCGAGGGCCGCGTCCATCCGCTGATCGTCTTCCACCTCGTGATCGCCCAGACGGTGCGCCAGGTGTCGCTCAACGCGCGCGCCAACCTCGGCTACGCCGGCATGGTCTGGCGCACGCCGGTCTTCCACGGCGACCAGATCACGACGAGCATCGAGATCGTCGGGCTGAAGGAGAACTCGAACAAGCAGACGGGCAACGTCTACGTCGCGACCACCGGGCGGAACCAGCACGGCGAGGTGGTCCTCGAGTACACGCGCTGGGTGATGGTGCGGAAGCGCGACGAGAGCAAGGCCACGCGCTACCTCGACGAGCCCGTCACCCCGGATCTGCCGAAGCAGGTGTCGATCGATCAGCTGCCCCTCTTTCCGGGGCCGCTGCCGACGACCGCGCAGACCGGCGGGCGCTGGTTCTTCGAGGACTACGCCGTCGGCGAGCGCATCCACCATCACGACGGCATGACGGTGAACCAGTCGGACCACATGTCGTACACGCGGCTCTTCCAGAACACCGCCAAGGTGCACTTCGACGCCTTGCGGACCGAGAACAAGCCGCTCGTCTACGGCGGCCTGCCGATGTCGGTCGCGTACGCGCAGGCCTTCAACGGGCTCGAGAACCGCTCGGGCATCGTCGCGATGAACAGCGGCGCGCACGCGAACCCGTGCTACGCCGGCACGACCATCTACTCGTACACCGACGTGCTCGAGACCCATCCGCTCGGCAGCGCGCCGGCCGGTGCCCTGCGGCTGCGTCTGGTCGCGGTCAAGGACGGCGACCCGTACGAGGAGCCCGGCTTCCAGCTGCGCGTCGCGGACGGCAAGGGCGGCGAGCGCTACAACCCCCGCGTGCTGCTCGACATGGACTACTTCGAGCTGATGCCGAAGCGCGGGCGGTGAGCGCGCGAAAATGACGCGCGTGCAGCTGCGCGCGGCTTCCGCTGCTGGTCTGGCAGGACTAGAATCCGTGCGTCGTGGCGGTGACGTTCGACACGCTCGCGTACGCCAAGCGGCTCCGCGGCGCCGGGCTCAGCGAAGAGCAGGCCGCCGTGCACGCCGAGGCCCTGGCGACCGCGCTCGGTGAGGTCCTGGTGACGAAGCAGGACCTACGCGAGCTCGCGACGAAAGACGACGTGCACCGCTTGGAGCTGGCGACGAACGCCGAGTTCGCCGCCGTGCGCCAGGAGATGACGGCCGGGTTCGCGGAGCTGCGCCAGGAGATGACGGCCGGGCTCGGGGACCTTCGCCAGGAGATGGTGGCCCGGTTTGCCGCGGTCGATCGTGAATTCGCCGCCCTACGTCAGGAGATGCGCAGCCTCGAGACGCGGATGACGCTGCGCCTCGGCGCCCTGCTCTCGATCGGCATCGGCGCGCTCGCCGCCGTCACGCGGCTCTAATCGCGAGCACGGCGCGGCAACGCTCAGTCCTTCGCGTACATCGTCACCACGCACGCCCCGCCGAGCCCGACGTTGTGCTGCAGCGCCCGCCTGGCACCCTCCACCTGACGCTTGTCGCAGGCGCCGTTCAGCTGGCTCACGAGCTCGAAGCACTGCGCGATCCCGGTGGCGCCGAGCGGGTGGCCCTTCGACAGCAGGCCGCCGGACGGGTTCACGACCCACTTGCCGCCGTAGGTCACCTGGTCCTCGTCGATCAGGCGCCCGCCCTCACCGTCGGGGCAGAGCTGCAGCGACTCGTAGGTGACGAGCTCGTTGGTCGAGAAGCAGTCGTGCAGCTCGATGACCTGCACGTCGTTCGGCCCGTACCCGCTCATGTCGTACACGTTCTGCGCGGCGCGCCGCGACATGCCGACGCCGATCATGCCGAGGAAGCCGAGCCCCCAGTCCTCCGGACGGTCGGTCTGCATCGACATGCCGATGATCCGCACCGGCTTCGAGACGCCGTGCTTCGCGGCGTACTCCGGTGAGCACAGGATCGCGGCCGCCGCGCCGTCGGACGTCGGGCAGCACTGCAGCAGGGTGAGCGGGTCGTAGACCTCGCGTGACGCGAGCACCTCCTCCAGCGTGCACGCGTCCCGGTACTGCGAGCGCGGGTTGTGCACCGAGTGGCGGTGGTTCTTGACGCTGACCTTGGCGAACTGCTCCTTGGTCGTGCCGTAGAGCTCCATGTGCTGGCGGCCGCCGTTGCCGAACATCACGGCCGCCTGCGGAGGCTTGCGCTCCTCCTCCTTGTAGTTCTGCTTGAGGCCCTCGAGCTGCGAGTCGAGCGAGCCCTTCTCCATCTTCTCGAAGCCGAAGCAGAGCACGCACTCGCTCATGCCCGAGGTGATCGCCTGCCAGCCGAGGTAGAGCGCGTTCGAGCCGGTCGAGCAGTAGTTGTGCACGTTGAACACCGGCAGGCCGCCGAGCCCCATGGTGTAGAGCGCGCGCTGCCCCTGGGCGCTCATGCCCGACACGTAGCCGCAGAACGCCTGCTCGAAGTCCTCCGCAGGCGTGCCCGCCATGTCGAGCGCCGCCCGCACGGACTCCTCGACCAGCTCGATGTAGTTGCGGTTGCAACGCTCGAACTTGGTCATGCCGACCCCGATCACGCAGACGTCTCGTCCCTTCTTCATGGGCGAGAAGCTAGTCGGTCGGCAGGGTAAAGTTCAAGCGCTCGATTGAGCCCGCCTGCGGGGCGCGATCGAGCGCAAGGCACCGGGCGGCGTCGCCAGCTCGCCGAGCGTCGTGCGATCGAGCTCGCGGAGGAAGGCGTCGTTCGCCCTCTTGAGCAGCGGCGCGAGACCGCAGAAGCGCGTGATCGGGCAGGTGTTGACGGCGGGATCGAAGCACTCGACCAGGGCGTGCTGCGGCTCGAGGTGCCGGACCACCTCGCCGACCGTGACGTCCGCGGTGCTCGGGCGGAAGCTGACGCCGCCCGTCGGACCGCGCTTCGCATCGACGTAGCCGAGCTCGCAGAGGCGGTGCACCACCTTCAGCAGGTGGTTGTGCGAGACGCGGAACACCTTCGCGAGCTCCGCGCTCGTCGCGTACTCGCCGGGCCGGCTCGCCAGGTACATCAGGACCCGCAGGCCGTAGTCCACGTGCTGCGTCAAGCGCATGTTCCGCGCTCCGCGTTCGCGACACGAGCGCTCGCCGTCGGCGCGCCCGAGGGTTGACATGCGCCGGCGAGCCCTCTATTTCGGCATCGCCGATACCACTTTAGCCGAGTCCCACGCGCCGTCCTCGAGGGGGAAGCCATGTCGCAATTGTCGCATCCCGAACGCCAGTTTGTCGAGCGCGGATCCTGCGCCCCGCTGCCGACACCCGACGTCCTCGCCCTGCTCGACGAGCTGCTGGCGGCGGAGCGGGCGGGGGTGAAGGTCGCCGCTGCGCTGCGCGAGGACCACCCGCCGGGCCGCATCCGCACCCTGCTCGACGTCGTGCACATCGACGAGGCGGAGTCGTGCCGGCTGCTCGTGGACGCGGGGTCGCTCGGCGCCGAGCCGGGCTCGCGCGTCGGCGACTTCGTCCACAAGGCGCTCGCGGTCGCGGACCCGCGCGAGCGGCTCGTGCTCCTGCGCCGCGGGCAGCGGTGGGTGGTGCGGCGCCTGGAGGACGCGATCCCGCGCATCGGGCACCCGGAGGTCGCGGCCGCGCTGCGCAAGGTGCTCGAGATCCACGATGCCGACGTCGCGGCGTGCGAGGCGGTGCTCGCTCCGGCCGACCGCGCACCCGCTTCCGCCGAGCCTCGGCGCTGACCCGACGAGCCCGGCACGGAGGTACGACGATGTCGAGAAGCCAGCTCGCCCGCGCGCTGTCGCCCGTCCTCGCGGCGGCAGCGCTGCTCTCGCTCGCGGCCGGCGACGCGGCCGCGGCCGGCGGCAAGGGCGGCGACGTGCTCCAGCCGCTCGGCTGCGCCGGCTGCCACCTGCTGACCGCACCGCCCGACGAGCAACGGACGCTCGCCGCCTACGCGAAGCGCAAGGGCCCGGACCTGTTCTATGCAGGCAGCAAGTACCGGGATGAGTGGCTGCGCGACTGGCTCGCGCGCCCGAGGCCGATCCGTCCCGCAGGGCTGCATCCGGCCGAGCGCACCACGACGGGCGCGAGCGGCGACGCGGTCGGCGGGGCCGCCGAGCCCGACGCGCATCCCGCGGTGCCGGCCGCGAAGGTGGACGCCGTCGCGTCGGCGCTCCTGCGCCTCGACTGGGGCAAGGAGAAGCTCCCGGCGAAGGAGCCGGAGGCCGCTCGGGTGCCGCGCCCCCTCGCCGAGCTCAACTTCGTCAAGTTCAAAGGCTGCGGCTCGTGCCATCGCACGAGCGACGACGCGGCGCCGCTGTCCGGACCGGACCTCGACGACGCGTTCGTGCGGCTGCGCCCGGAGTTCCTCGCGAGCTTCATCGCCAATCCCCAGGCGTGGGATCCCGTCGCGCCCATGCCGAACTACGCGCTTCCCGAGGCCGAGGTCGCGAAGCTGGTCGCCTACCTGCGGATCCTGAGCGAGGAGAACGATGTCGCAAGCGCGCATTGAGATCGCCGCCGTGGTCTTCCTCTCGGTGCTGTCGGCAGCATCCGTCGCGGTTGCCGCGGGCGAAGCCGACGCCGAGCTCGCGTATCGGACGTACTGCACGCCGTGTCACGGCCTCGCGGGCAACGGCAAGGGCATCAACGTCGCGAGCATGGCGGTGCAGCCGCGCGATCACACCGACACGCGCGAGATGGCGACGCGCAGCGATCAGGACCTGTTCAACGCCATCACGGGCGGCGGTCCGGCCGTCGGCAAGTCGGCGCTCATGCCGCCGTGGCGTTCGCTGCTCGACGACGATCAGGTGTGGGCACTCGTCAAGCATCTGCGCAAGCTGTCGCACACCGAGCAGGGCGGCGCGGCGGTCGGAGCGCCGCGCGTCGTCGCCGCGGCGGCGGAGGCGCCCTCCGCCGCCGCCGCGGCAACCGCCCCACGTCCGGCGCCGCCGCCCGTCGCTCCCGCCGTCGCGGGGCCGTCGGACGTCGTCGCGCCCCCGCCGCCCGCGAAGCTCAAGGCGCGCTATCCGGAGAGCCAGCTCCGCGAGCTCGAGATCCGCGTCGAGGAGCGCGAGGTCGAGGTGGCGCCGGGCTTCAGCGCCAAGGTGTGGGCCTTCAACGGCCAGGTCCCGGGCCCCCTCATCCACGTGCGCGAGGGCGACGAGGTGAAGGTCCGCTTCGTCAACCTGTCCTCGATGGAGCACACGATCCACTGGCACGGGATGCACCAGCAAGGGACCTGGCAGAGCGACGGCGTGCCGAACGTGACGCAGCAGCCGGTGCCGCCGGGCGGCTCGTACGTCTACCACTTCATCGCCACCCGGCCGGGGACGCTCTGGTACCACTGCCACGTCAACGTCGCGGAGCACATCGCGGTGCGCGGCATGTGGGGGCCGCTGATCGTCGATCCGCTCGAGCCGACCCCGCTCGAGAAGGAGGTGACCAAGGACGCGATCCTGATGTTCTCGGGCTGGAACTCGCAGCTCGCGGACCGCTACGGCGTCGGCGGCCACCCGTCCGAGGTGCGCGACTACTTCTCGATCAACGGCAAGTCGTTCCCGCTGACGCAGCCGCTGCGCGTGCGCGAGGGCGACGTCGTGCGGCTGCGCCTGATCGGCGCGGGCGCGAACGCGGCGTTCCACCTGCACGGCCACGACGTGCTCGTCACGCACAAGGACGGCCTGCCGCTCGAGAGCCCCTACTGGGCCGACGTCGTCCGTCTCGAGGAAGGCGAGCGTCTGGACGCGATCGTCCGCATGGACAACCCCGGCATCTGGATGACGCACGACCACGTCGACGGCCACGTCACCAACGCGGGCAAGGACATGGGCGGATCGATGCTGATCTTCGAGTACGAGGGGATCGACAAGCCCGACTGGTACGTCTGGAAGCAGAAGCCCTACGATCCGAACTTCTACTACGGCGAAAGCCTGGCCGCGGGCTACGGCCTGTTCGAGCACCCGGGCTTCCAGGGAGCGGAGGCGCAGGGCGGCACGGGGCGGCCCTGAGCCGACGTCGTCGGCGGGACGCCCGGCGTCCCCACCACCGAGGAGGAACCACCACCATGAGACTCGTGTATCCGAAAGTAGGCTTGACGAGCGTCGCCCTGGCTGCGCTCGCGCTGTCCGCGGCGCCGGCCGCGGCGAAGACCGTCAAGGTCGAGATGACCGTCAAGGAGGTCGAGCTCCAGGTCGACAACAAGGGCGCCAAGCAGAACATGTGGACGTACGGCGGCACCATCCCCGGTCCGCTCGTGCGCGTCACCGAGGGCGACGTGGTCGACTTCACACTGACCAACGACGCCGCGAACAAGAACAGCCACTCGATGGACTTCCACGCGGCGGTGGTCGACGTGCTGGACGAGTTCGCCGAGGTGAAGCCGGGCGCCACCAAGAAGTTCACCTTCGAGGCGAAGTACCCGGGCGTGTTCGTCTACCACTGCGGCGCGTCGGCGATGGTCGAGCACATCTCGCGCGGCATGTACGGCGTGATCATCGTCGATCCCAAGGACGGCTACTCGGCGGCCTACCCCAAGCCCGACCGCGAGTACGTGCTCGTGCAGGGCGACCTGTTCCGCGAGGGGACGTCGGTCGACGACCTGCTCGACGGCAAGAACTGGGTGGGCGCGCTGATCAACGGCCGCGTCTTCCACTACGACCCCGTGCACGACCCGAGCGCGAGCCAGGCCCTGCAGGCGAAGCCCGGCGAGCGGGTGCGCTTCTACTACGTCAATGCCAACGTCCATGACTCGGTCGCTCTGCACCCGATCGCCGGTATCTGGGACCGCGTCTACGACCACGGCAACCCGCACAACGTCTCGCAGGGCGTGCAGACGTTCCTCATCCCGCCCGCGTCGGGCGCGGTCTTCGATCTGGTCACGCCTGCGGACCGCGCGACCAACAACGCGATCGTCGACCACGCGATGCGGCGTGCGCTGCGCGGCGCGATCACGGTCCTGATGACCAACGCGGACGCCGACCCCGCCCTCGGTCACGGCGACAAGCTGATCGTGCGCTGATCTGCGCGCCGGGCTCGGACGCATGAACCAGGCGAGAGCCGCCGCCGTCGCCGTCGTCGCCGTGTGCGTGGCGGCGTCGGCGGCCGTGCTCACCCGCGGCACGAGCCCCGGCGCGCCGGCCGCGGACGTCGGCGCGCGCGACGCCGGCGGCGCCGCCTACCAGTGCTCGATGCACCCGCAGGTGGTGGCGCGGGAGCCCGGCTCGTGTCCCGTCTGCGGCATGACGCTGTCGCGCGTCGAGGCTGCCGCGGCCGCGGCGGACGCCGGGGGGCAGGCGGCGTCGAGCGAGCGCGGCTCGCACGCGCCCCTCACGGTGTCCGCGGCGCGCGAGCAGCTGATCGGCGTCAAGACGGCCGTGGTCGGGTATCGCGAGCTGCACCGCGAGCTGCGCACCGTCGGAAAGGTCGCGTTCGATCCGGAGCTCTACGCGGCGCTCGCCGAGCACCGCGAGCTCCTCGGCGCGCGCGAGGGCCTGCAGGCGTCGGCGAGTGCGGAAGCGCGCCTGCGCGTCGACGCCCTGTGGCGGGCGTCGACGCTGCGCCTCTCGCTGCTCGGCATCTCGTCGAGCGAGCTCGCCGCCTTGGCGCAGGTCGGCGACGCGACGAGCCTGCTGCTGCCGGGGCGGAGCGCCTGGGTCTACGCGACGATCCTGGGCGTCGGCGCGGGCCCCGGCCTCGGCACGTCGGACGGCACCGAGGTCGACACGCCGCGCGTCGACCATCCCGTGCTGGTGACCACACAAGCCCTGCCGGGACGCGCCTTCCGCGGGCGCCTGATCACCGTCGAGCCGCTCGACGGCCGCACGGCGGCGGCCCGCACCGCGCGCCGCGACGTCCGCGTGCGCGCGCTGGTCGACACGCCCGGCGGCGGGCTCCAGCGCGGCAGCCTCGTCGACCTGGTCGTCGAGGTGCCGCTCGGGCGGCGCCTCGCGATCCCCGACGACGCGCTGCTCGACACCGGCACGCGCCGGCTCGTCTTCGTGCGCCGCGAGGGTGGTCGCTTCGAGCCGCGCGAGGTGGTGCTCGGGGTCGAGGGCGAGGGCCATCACGAGGTGCTCGCCGGCCTCGCCGCGGGCGAGCAGGTCGTGGCCGCGGCGACCTTCCTGATCGACTCCGAGTCCCGCTTCCGGGCCGCGCAGGCCGCGTTCGCTCCGCCCGAGGAGGGAGCGAGCGGCCGGCACGCGCACGAGGCGGACGACTTGGGCGACGCGCACGGCGCAGCGCCGAGATGATCGCGCGCGTCATCGCGTTCAGCGCGGCGAACAAGCTCCTCGTGCTCGCGCTCACCGGCGCAGCGCTCGCGGCCGCGGTTTGGACGCTGCCGAGGCTGCCGCTCGACGCGATCCCCGATCTGTCCGACACGCAGGTGATCGTCTACTCGCGCTGGGACCGCAGCCCGGGCGTCATCGAGGACCAGGTCACCTACCCGATCGTCAGCGCGCTGCTCGGCACGCCGCGCGTGAAGGCCGTGCGCGGCGTGTCGGACTTCGGCTACTCCTACGTGTACGTCGTCTTCGAGGACGGCACCGACCTCTACTGGGCGCGCTCGCGGGTCCTCGAGTACCTGAGCAAGATCCTGCCGCGCCTGCCCGACGGCGTGAAGGCGGAGCTCGGCCCCGACGCGACGAGCGTCGGCTGGGTGTTCCAGTACGCGCTGCGCGACCTGTCGGGCAGGCACGACCTGGCCGAGCTGCGCAGCCTGCAGGACTGGCTCCTGCGCTATCACCTGCAGTCCGTACCCGGCGTGGCGGAGGTCGCCGCGGTCGGCGGCTTCGTCAAGCAGTACCAGGTCGACGTCGACCCGAACCGGCTGCTCGCCTACGACGTGCCGCTGAGCCGCGTCCTCGACGCCGTCCGCCGCGGCAACGGCGAGACCGGTGGCCGCCTGCTCGAGATCGCCGGGACGGAGTACATGGTGCGCGGGCGCGGCTGGGTCGCGTCCGAGGAGGACATCGAGAAGATCGTCGTGGGCGTCGATCCGTCGAGCGGCGCGCCGATCCTGGTGGAGCAGCTCGCGAGCGTCACCGTCGGTCCCGAGATGCGCCGCGGCGTCGCCGACCTCGACGGGCTCGGCGACACGGTCGGCGGCATCGTCGTCATGCGCCACGGCGAGAACGCGCTGGCGGTCATCGAGCGCGTCAAGAAGAAGCTCGAAGAGCTGCGGCCGTCGCTGCCCGAGGGCGTGGAGGTCGTGACGGTCTACGACCGGGCGCCGCTGATCCGCGATTCGATCGCCACGCTCGTGCGTGCGCTCGCGCAGGAGATGGCGATCGTGAGCCTCGTCGTCCTGCTCTTCCTGTGGCACCTGCCCTCGGCCCTCGTGCCGATCATGACCATCCCGGTCGCGGTGCTGCTCGCCTTCATCCCGCTCTACCTGATGGGCATCTCGGTCAACGTCATGTCGCTCGCCGGCGTCGCGATCTCGATCGGCGTCCTGGTGGACGGCGCCATCGTCGAGGTCGAGAACGCCTACAAGCGCTTGCAGGAGTGGCAGAGCGGCGGCCGCGTCGGGGACGGTCACGCGGTCCGCCTCGCGGCGCTGCAGGAGGTCGGACCGTCGGTGTTCTTCTCCCTGCTGGTCATCGCGGCCGCCTTCCTGCCGGTGTTCGCGCTGGTCGAGCAGGAGGGCCGCCTGTTCGGGCCGCTCGCGTGGTCGAAGACGCTCGCCATGGCGCTGGCGGCGCTGCTCGCCGTGACCCTCGATCCCGCGCTGCGCGCGCTCTTCACGCGCACGGAGCCCGTGCGGCTGCGGCCGCGCCGGCTCGCCGCGGCGTGCAACGCCCTGGTCGTGGGGCGCTACCGCCCGGAGGAGGAGCACTCCGTCAGCCGGCTGCTGTTCCGTCTCTACGAGCCCGCGTGCCGGTGGGTGCTGCGCCACCCGAGGATCACGCTCGCCGCGGCGCTCGCGCTCGTCCTGTCGGCCGTGCCGCCCTACCTGCGGCTCGGCGCGGAGTTCATGCCGCCGCTCGAGGAAGGCTCGCTGCTCTACATGCCCACCGCGCTGCCCGGCATGTCGGTCACCGAGGCGCAGCGCATCCTCAACGTGCAGAACCGTATCTTGACGTCGTTCCACGAGGTCGCGACGGTGTTCGGCAAGGCCGGCCGCGCCGACTCGTCGACCGATCCGGCGCCGCTGTCGATGGTCGAGACGACGATCGCGCTCGCGCCGCAGGCGGAGTGGCGGCGCAAGGAGCGCTGGTACTCGGGCGCACCCGAGCTCGTGCAGCGGCCGCTGCGCTGGCTCTGGCCCGACCGGATCTCCCTCGACGAGCTCCGCGAGGAGCTCGACGCGCACCTGCGGCTGCCGGGCATCCCCAACATCTGGACGATGCCGATCCGCAACCGCGTCGACATGCTGTCGACCGGCGTCCGCACGCCGATCGGCGTCAAGGTGCTCGGCCCCGACCTGCGGGTCGTGCAGGGCGTCGCCGAGCGGCTCGAGAGCCTGCTGCGCGGCGTTCGCGGCGCGCGCAGCGTCGTCGCCGAGCGCTCCGCGGGGGGCTACTACCTCGACCTGGATCTCGACCGCGACGCGCTCGCGCGGCACGGCGTCACGGTGCAGGACGCGAACGACGTGCTCGCGGCCGCGGTCGGCGGAGCGGTCGTCGCGACCACCGTCGAAGGGCGCGAGCGGTATGCGGTTCGCGTGCGCTTCGCACGCGACTTCCGCGACGACGTGCACGATCTCGCCCGCGTGCTCGTCCCCGTCGCGGGTGGCGGGCAGGTGCCGCTCGGTGCGCTCGCCCGCATCCGCCGCGCGGAGGGTCCGAGCATGATCCGCAACGAGGGCGGGCAGCTCGCCGGCTACGTCTTCGTCGACCTCGCGGGACGTGACCCGGGCGGCTTCGTCGAGGAGGCGAGACGCCTGGTCGAGAGAGAGGTGCGCCTGCCGCCCGGCTACAGCCTCCTCTGGAGCGGCCAGTACGAGAGCATGGCGCGCGTCGACGAGCGGCTCCGCGCCGTCGTGCCCCTCGCGCTGCTCGTCATCGCGCTGCTCCTCTACATGAGCACGAAGTCCATGGCGAAGGTCGGCATCGTCATGCTCGCCGTGCCGTTCTCGCTGGTCGGCGCGGTGTGGCTGCTCTACGCGCTCGGCTACCACCTGTCGGTCGCCGTCTGGGTGGGGATGATCGCGCTGATGGGCCTCGACGCCGAGACCGGGGTGTTCATGCTGCTCTTCCTCGACCTCTCGTACGAGCGGCGCGTGCGGGAGGGCCGGATGCGCACGGCGGGCGACCTGCAGGAGGCGATCGTCGAGGGGGCGGTCAAGCGCGTGCGCCCGAAGCTGATGACCGTGGCCGCTTCGCTCATGGGCCTGCTGCCGCTCATGTGGTCGACCGGTACGGGTGCCGACGCCATGAAGCGCGTCGCCGCGCCGATGGTCGGCGGGCTCGTCACCTCCTTCGCGCTCGAGCTGCTGGTCTATCCGGTGCTCTACGCGCTGTGGCGGGGACGCGGGCTGCCCGAGCGGGCGCGCGTGGTGGTGGCCCCGGCTCTTTCGCGC
>JBFMAS010000659.1:0-7019 GCA_040755575.1 Thermodesulfobacteriota bacterium | reverse complement strand
CGCCGCCTCTCGCGGGAGGCGGCGCGCGCGCAGTCCGTCCAGCGAAGGTTCGCGTGATCAGAGCGGCGTGATCGCCGCGGCGACCGACTTGAACACGGGCGTGCCCGACGCCGGATCGATCGTGCGCGGGATCAGCACGTTCGCCTCCGGGTAGTACATCGCCAGATTGCCGGGCGGCAGCGGCGCGAAGCGCACCAGCACCTCGAGCGAGCCCGTCGCGTTGTGCACGCGCACGCGCTGGTCGCGGCGTAGACCACGGGCCCGGGCGTCGGCCTCGTTCATCATCACGACGTCGCGCCGCTCGTTGCCGCGGTAGAGGTCCTCCTCCTCGTACACCACGGTGTTGAACTGGCCCTCGGAGCGCAGCGTCATCAGGCGCAGCTCGCCGTCCTGCAGCGGGAAGTCCGGCACCGGCGTCACGGCGGCGCGCGCCTTGCCGGACGCGGTCGCGAACGCGGGCGTCGCGAGCCGGCGTCCCGGGATCTCGAACTCGGCGCGCGAGCGCTCGACCTCGGCGATCTTCTCGTAGCCGGGAACGACGCGTGCGATCGCCGCGCGGATCGCGCCGTGGTCGCCCAGCGTCGCGAAGTCGACGGGCCCGCGCGGCAGCACCATGCCGGCGAGCGTCGCGATGATCTCGACCTCGGAGCGCATCTCGTCGGACGCCGGCTCGGCGCCGCCGTCGGAGACGCGCACGTAGTTGAACATGCTCTCCTGGGTCGTGCACTGGCGCTCCTCGTCGCGCGCCAGCGCCGGCAGCAGGACGCAGGTGCGGCCGCGGCCGTGCACGTGGCCCTCGTTGAGCTTGGTCGTCACGTAGACCGTCGTGCCGATGCGCCGGAGCGCCTCGCCGGCGAAGGCGCGGTCCGGCGTCGCCGCGAACAGGTTGCCGCCGAGCAGCAGCGCGAAGTCGATGTCGCCGCGCGCCGCCGCCTCCACGGACGCGAGCGTGTGCAGGCCGCCTGCGCGCGGCAGCGCGACGCCGTAGAGCTCCTCGAGGCGGCGGACGAACTCCTCCTTCAGGCGCGGGCTCACGCCGACCGAGCCGACCCCCTGCACGTTGCTGTGCCCGCGGATCGGCAGCAGCCCCGCGCCGGGCCGGCCGAGCATGCCGCGCGAGAGCGCCAGGTTGACGATCGCCTGCACGTTGTCGACACCGTGCGCGTGCTGCGTGACGCCCATGGCCCACGCGAACACCGTCGCGCGCGAGCGGGCGAGGGCGTCGACCGCGGCCGCCACCTGATCCTCGGGGACCCCGCACGCGGCGAGCAGCGCGTCGCGTGACGCGGCGCCGAGGTCGCCCGCCACCTCGTCCCAGCCCTCGACGTGGCGGGCGACGAAGCCGACGTCCGCGTGGCCGCGCTCGACGACCTCTCTCAGCAGGAGCTTCAGCAGGGCGACGTCGCCGCCGACGTGCGGCTGCAGGTAGAGGTCCGAGACCTCCGAGCCGAGCAGCATGCTGCGCCAGTCGGACGGCACGCGGAAGCGCACGAGCCCGAGCTCGCGCAGCGGGTTGACCACGATCACCGTGCCGCCGCGGCGGCGCAGCTCGACCAGCTTGGTGACGAGCCGCGGGTGGTTCGACGCGGGGTTCGCCCCGATCACGACCGCCAGATCCGACTCGTCGAGGTCGTCGAGGCCGATCGTCGCGGTGCCGGTGCCGATCGCGCGCTGCAGCGCGACGCCCGACGCCTGGTGGCAGTAGTAGGAGCAGTTGTTGACGTTGTTCGTGCCGAACACGCGCGCCGTGCACTGCAGCAGGAACGCCGCCTCGTTGCTGCTGCGCCCGGACGAGTAGAAGAAGGTCCGCGAGGGCTCCGCTCCGCGCATCGCGTCGGCGGCGGCGCGATACGCCTCGTCCCACGTGCAGCGCCGGAAGTGGCGCTCGCCCGCGCGCCAGAGCACCGGGAAGCCGAGCCGGCCCGCGTGCTCGAGCTCGCGCGGCGTCATCCGCTCGAGGTCGGCGAGCGTGCGCGTCGCGAAGAAGGCCTCGTCGATCGGGGGCTGCATGTCGGCTGCCTGCGCCTGGACGGACTTCTTGCAGACCTCGGGGAAGCTGCCGGCCTCGTTGCGCATGCCGCCCCGCTGCCCGCCCATGCCGACCGCGCACGTCTTGCACGCGTTGTGCGCCGAGAGGCGCCGGGTGAGGCGCACGATGCCGCCCGCCTCGCGCGCCTTCGCGAGCGTGTAGCGGACGGCGGCCAGCCCGCCTCCCGCACGCACCTCCCTGGCCATCTTCGATCGACCCCTTCGAGCCGGCGCCCTCGAGCGCCCGGCGTACGAGCCCGTCCTACCACAGCGGGCGCTGCGTCACCTTCTTGACAGCGGCGCGCCGGCCTGGGAAGTGTGACCGCCTCGTTACGTCCGTTTGACCATCGCGTGAACCGGCGCGCCGCGAAGCGTGCGCGGGCACAGAAAGACACCCCGATGCCGATCCTCTGCTCCCGTCGAGCCGCGTACGTCCCCGCCATCGCCGCGCTCTGCCTGTCGCTCGCCGCGCCGGCCACGGCCGAGCTCGAGCAGCCGCAGCAGGCTTGCCAGAGCGAGGTCGGCAAGCAGGGGCGCACGTTCTTCCGCTCGGTCTCGCGCGCGCTCCGGAAGTGCAAGGACCGGATCGCCAAGGGCTCGCTGCCGCCGGGCACCGACTGCTCCCTCGAGCCGCGGACGGCGAACACGATTCTGCGCGCGCGCGGCCGCGTCGCGCCGGCGATCGCCCGCCGCTGCAGCGACGCGCTGCTCGCCGACCTCGTGTTCGGCGACGCCTGCTACGGCAGCGAGACGGTGACCGAGCTCGCGGCATGCGAGGTCGAGGTACACGAGGAGCAGGCGCTCGGCCTGATCGACACCCTGTTCGACGAGATGGGCATGGTGACGGGCGCGCAGCGCGAGTGCCAGAAGACCGCTGCGCTGCAGGCCGAGCGCTTCGCCTTCCGCAAGCACGACCTGCTGCGCGCCTGCAAGGACAACGTCGCCAAGGGCAAGCTGCCGGCGGACGCCGACTGCGACGCGGAGACGGCGGCGCAGCTCACCAAGGTGCGCGCGTCGGCCGCCGGCAAGATCGGCGCGAAGTGCGCGGACGCGACGGTCGCCGCGATGGCGTTCGACGCGCCCTGCACCGGTGTGACCACGGGCGCCCAGCTCGTCGGCTGCCTGCTGGGCAGCCACGGCGACGGCGTCGAGCGCCTGGTGGTCGCGGAGTACGGCCGCGGCCCGGGCGGCACGGCGCTCGTCAAGCAGATCACGGACGACGCCGAGTGCGTGAAGGGCCCGCTCAGCCGGTGCCGCGTCGGCGACTACCTGCTCGCGAACGGCGCGATCCGCGTCGTCGTGCAGAGCACGCAGCGCAACATCCTCAACGTCGGCCAGTTCGGCGGCCAGATCATCGATGCCGACGTCGTGCGCGGGCCGGGCGACCCCGACCGCGACAACTTCGAGGAGTGGGCGACCGCGATCAACATCGAGAACACCGCCCACTACACCGACCTGACGATCATCAACGACGGCAGCGACGGGCAGCCGGCGATCCTGCGTGCGACGGGCGTCGACGACCTGCTCGACTTCGTCAACCCGAGCTCGGTGGTCGCGGACTTCGGCTTCCCGTTCCCCGTGAGCGCCAACGACAACGACCTGCCCGTCGAGGTGGTGACCGACTACGTGCTCGAGCCGGGCCGCAACTGGGTGCGCGTCGACACCACGGTGCAGAACGTGGGCGGCGCGCCGTTCAGCATCTTCTTCGGCGAGTACATCGGCGGCTCCGGCCAGATCGAGACGTTCCAGCCGGGCTACGGCTTCGGCGAGCCGCTCGTCGGGGCGAGCTGTCCCGCGAGCGCGGTCAATCCGTGCAACGTGGTGGCCTACGGAGCGTACGGCGAGGCGACCGGCTTGTCGTACGGCTACGTGCACGACGTGCCCGGCTCGTCGTCGTTCTCGACGGCCGGCGTCACGGTGCCGATCCTCGGCGCCGAGACGGTGCTCGCGCTGATCGGGGTGGCGACGCAGAACTTCCCGCTCGCGGCCCTGGGCAACCCGGGCGACAGCCTGACCTTCACGCGGCACTTCGTCGTGGGCGACGGCTCGGTGTCCTCGATCTTCGACGCGCGCAACGAGATCCAGTACATCGCGGCGGGCACCGTCGAGGGCACGGTGCTGGTCGGCGGCTCGCCGGCGGAGGGCGTGCGCGTCTCGCTGCTCGGCAGCCCGAGCCAGGGACCGGGCATCTCGCTCGGCGCACCGCTCGCGCGCAACGTCGTGACGCAGGCGGTGACCGACGCGCTCGGCCGCTACGCGCTCACCGTGCCGGCGGGCAGCTACAACGTCGTGGCGGAGGCCGACAGCACGCCCTACCAGGGCGGCGGCAGCACCCCGACGCTGAACCCGGTGACGGTGGCACCGTACCAGACGGCGACCGTCGACCTCGCCCTGCCGGCGACGGGCGCGCTGCACGTCGAGGTGGTCGACGAGAACGGCGATCCGATCGCCGCCAAGGTCTCGATCGTCGGCTTCGACCCGAGCCCGCCGTTCGCCAACACGCAGACGATCCTCGGCCTGATCAACAACCGCACGGGCGTGTTCCGCGACGTCGGCGAGGACAACCCCAACTTCGGCCTCAGCAAGGTCGCGTTCCTCGGCCCCGACGGCGACTCCGGGGCGCTGCCGCTCGAGCCCGGCTCCTACCAGGTGGTCGCGTCGCACGGTCCGGAGTACTCGATCTCGACCGCCAACGTGACCGTCGTCGCGTCGTCGACGACGACCGAGACGCTGCAGGTCGCGCGTGTCCTCGACTCGACCGGCTACATCTCGGGCGACTTCCACGTGCACTCGATCGACAGCCCGGACAGCAAGGTGACGAAGGTCGAGCGCGTGGTGTCGATGCTCGCCGAGGGCGTCGACTTCTTCACGCCGTCGGACCACGAGTCGCGCCAGGACTTCAACCCGACCATCGCGGCGCTGGGCGCGACGGGCCTGATCTCGGTCGCGCCGAGCGGCGAGATCACCACGTTCGACTACGGCCACTTCAACGCCTGGCCGATGACGATCGACCCGAGCAAGGTGAACGGCGGCTCGGTCGACCACGGCGGCGCAGCGCCGCCGGGCCAGGACTTCCCGTCGCTCGGCAGCTATAGCTTGACGCCGGCGGAGATCGTGGCGGCGGCCCATGCGGACCCCGGCCCCGACACGGTGCAGATCAACCACGTCCACAGCTTCTTCGGCCTCGGCGGCAACTCCGGCCTCGCGATCGACACCGGCGTCGAGCCGCCGCAGTCCGCGGTCCCGGCGTCGGTGCGCCGCCTCGATCCGGCGGTGACGAACTACTTCACCGACACGTTCGATGCGCTCGAGATCTGGATCGAGTCGAGCCGCGCGAACGTGCAGACGAACTTCTACGGCCGCAACCTGGGCGACTGGTTCAACCTGCTGAACCAGGGGATCATCGGCACCGGGGTCGCGAACTCGGATACGCACAAGCGGATCGGCACGCAGGCCGGGATGCCGCGCACCTTCATCGCTTCGCCGAGCGACGCGCCGGGCGGGCTCGGCGCGATCGCCGAGACGCTGTCGGGCCACGTCAACGACGGACGCGTCTTCGGCAGCAATGCACCGGTCGTGCGCTACACCGCGTTCGCGCCGTCGACCGGCGAGACGGGCGGCCTCGAGCTCGGGCTGCCGACGCTGATCGGCACCACGGACGGCGCCGTCGAGGTGACGCTCGAGATCCAGAGCCCGGTGTGGGCCGAGTTCGATCGCGTCGAGTTCTACGTCAACTCGGCGACGACGCGCTCGGTGACGCAGCGCCAGTCCGGTGCCGGCCTGGTCGACGTGACAACCTACGCCGTCACGCCCGACTTCGTGCACGAGGCCGGCGTCGACTTCGCCGTCTCGACGGTGAACGTCGTGCCGGCGATCCCGACCGCGCAGCGCTTCGAGGCGACGACCACGCTGAGCCTGGCGGGTCTCACGCAGGACGTGTGGATCGTGGCGATCGTGCGCGGCACGGACGGTGTGTCGCGGCCGCTCTTCCCCGTGGTGCCGAACGACCTGCGGACGACGGGCAACACGACGCTCGCCAACTTGACCGACGGGAACCTCGGCGAGAACGGCATCCTCGCGATGGCGTTCACCAACCCGCTGTTCGTCGACGTCGACGGCGGCGGCTGGACGCCGCCGGGGGTGCAGCTCACGCCATGACGCCTCTGCGACGAGCGGCTCTGGCCGCGGCGGCGTGCGCCGTCGCCTCGCTCGCCGCGGCCGCCGCGCCCGCCGCGCCGCGCATCGAGACGACGCCGCCGAGGCTGCACGAGCTGCTGCGCGGCGCCCGCACGGTGGTCGTCGGCCGCGTGAGCCAGGTGACCGAGTACGACAGCGGCCGCGTCGCGGTCGCGGAGCTCTCGGTCGCGCGTGTGATCAAGGGCGATGCGGCCGCCGGGCCGCTGCGCGTGGTCGAGCTGCGGAGCCTCGCCTCGGTGCCCCCGGTGCTGTCGCGCGGCGAGCACGTCGTCGCCTTCCTCGGCCCGGCCGCGCGCACCTCCTACCTGCGGCAGGTCCTTCCGCCGGGCGATTACCTGCAGGCGCCGGGACGCGAGGCGGTCCTGTCGGCGAGCGCGGAGGAGCCGGTGCGCGAGGCTGGCGCCGTCGTCGAGCGGCTCGCCGCGGCGAGCCGCGAGCCCGAGCCCGACCCCGCGAAGCGGCGCGCCGCCGCGCGCGCGCTCGTCTTCGACGAGCTGCAAGCGCGGCATCCCGCGGTGGTCGAGGACGGCGTCGCCGCGCTCGCGGCGCTGCCCGACCTCGAGCCGCTGAGCGACGACGAGCGCAGCCGCCTCGCGGCGGCGATCGCGCGCGACGACCTGCCCGTGCGGCTGCGCGAGCGCCTGCTCGAGCAGGTGGCGGCGCTCGGCCTCGAGGACATGATCGGCCCGCTCGCGGCGCTGCGCTCGGACGATCCCGCCGTCGTCGCCGCATCGTGGCGTGCTCTGCGCCGCCTCGGCGCGGCGCCCGACGAGCGGCAGATCGCGCGCGAGCTC
>JBFMAS010000658.1:0-8188 GCA_040755575.1 Thermodesulfobacteriota bacterium | reverse complement strand
GCGGCGAGATCCGGCTCGAGGCGAGCCGCTGCGGTGCCTTCGCCGTGCTGCGCGTCACCGACACCGGCCCGGGCATCGCCGCGGCCGACCTGCCCTACATCTTCGACCGCTTCCGGCGCGCCAACGACGGCGCGCGCGGCGGCGTCGGCCTCGGGCTCGCCATCGCGCACCGGCTCGCCGAGCGCATGGGCGGCACCCTCGAGGTCGAGAGCACGCTCGGCGTCGGCACGACGTTCTCGCTCGCGCTCCCGCTCGCGGCGGGCGCCGAGCGTACGCCCGCGGCGGCCTGACCGCGTCGCGCGCCGACCGCCGCCGCGTCAATCCACGCGGAGAATCACCTTGCCGAAGTGCGTGCTCGCGGCGACCACGCGGTGCGCCTCGGCGGCCTGCGCGAGCGGCAGGACCCGGTCGACCACGACGCGCAGGCGCCCCGCGGCGACGGCGGCGGCGAAGCGCTCGCGGAAGCCCGCGACGATCTCCGCCTTCTCGGCGTTCGAGCGCGTGCGCAGCGTCGAGCCGATCACGTGCAGCCGGCGGATCAGGAGCTGCGCCAGGTTGAGGCTCGCCGACGCGCCGCCCGTGAGCCCGATCACCACCAGCCGGCCGCCGATCGCGAGGCTCGCGACGTTCCTCTCGAGGTACGCGCCGCCGATCGCGTCGAGGATCGCGTCGACGCCCGCGCCGCCCGTCAGCTCGCGGATGCGCTCGGCGAAGTCCTCCTGCTTGTAGTCGATCGCGGCCGTCGCGCCGAGCGCGACGCAGCGCCGGCACTTCTCCGGGCTGCCCGCGGTGACGAAGCAGCGTGCGCCCATCTCGCGCGCGAGCTGGATCGCCGCCGTGCCGACGCCGCTGCCGCCGCCGTGCACCAGCGCGCTCCCGCCCGGCGCGAGGCCGCCGAGGACGACCAGGTTCAGGTAGGCGGTGAGGTAGACCTCGGGGAAGCCGCCGGCGTGGACCGGCTCGAGCGCGCCCTCGACCGGCATCACCGAGCCGTGGTGGACGACCGCCTGCTGCGCGTAGCCGCCGCCCGCGAGCAGCGCCATCACCGGGTCGCCTTGGCGGAAGCGGCCGGGCGGGACGCGAGGCCCGACCTCCATCACCTCGCCCGCGCACTCGAGGCCCAGGATCTGCGAGGCACCGGGCGGCGGCGGGTACATGCCGCGCCGCTGCAGCAGGTCGGCGCGGTTCACCGCGGTCGCGCGGACCCGGATGCGGACGTCCTCCGGCCCGAGCACCGGCTCCGGCACCTCGGCCATGTGCAGCACGTCCTCGTCGCCCGGCTCGCGAATCACGATTGCTTGCATCGTCCGTCCTCGGCTATGCCCGAGGGTCTTCAAACGCCGCAGGACGGAACGCAAGCCCCCTGCGCGCGGCCCCGGATCGATCCTCGGAGGGACACGTGAGCACGCTTGGCAACGCTTCAGCAGGAATCGGCCGGCTCGCTGCCGTCGCGCTGTGCGCGACGCTCGCGGCCGGCTGCTCGGACGGCGGCGGCGGCGATGGCGGAAGCGGCTTCGCCGCGCAGGCGGCAGCCGAGCTCACCGCGAGCGGGTTCGCCGACTACCTCGGCGTCCAGCAGCCGAGCCGGACCGAGCAGAACGGCGAGTGGACCGAGTACTACTTCGATCCCGCGCAGGAGCAGGCGGTCTGCCTGATGGGCGACGAGTTCCAGGTCAACGTGCGGCACGGCTCGTCCGACGACGTCCTGCTCTATCTCCAGGGCGGCGGGGCGTGCTGGGACTACGTCACGTGCTACGTGCTCGGCACCGCGTCGACCAGGGCGAACTCCGCGATCCTCGCGGGCTCGCTCGACGTCACCAACCCGCAGAGCCCGTTCCGCGACTACGACATCGTCTACGTGCCGTACTGCGACGGCTCCGTGTTCACCGGCGACGCGACGGTCGACTACGACGGCAACCGGACCTTCCACCACGGGCTGTGGAACCTGTCGGTGGCGGTCGACGCGGTGAAGCGCGAGTTCCCCGAGCCGTCGCGCATCGTCGTCGCGGGCAGCAGCGCGGGCGGCTACGGCACCTTCGCGGGCTACGGGGCGACGCGCGTCGCGTTTCCCGACACCGAGATCGTCGTGTTCAACGACTCCGGCCCCGGCGTGCAGAACGTCGACGCGACCGAGGACGTCCGCAACCGCGTCGCGAACTGGAACTTCACGAGCCGCATCCCGGAGAGCTGCACCGACTGCGACCCGCAGTACACCTATCTGCTCGACTGGGCGTTCCAGCGCGACTCGAAGCTGCGCGTCTCGATGTACTCCTACCTGCAGGACGGCGTCATCAGCTTCTTCATCGACCTCGACGGGCCCGCCTACGAGAGCCTGCTGCGCGCGGTGACCGACGACGTGCACGCGCGCAACCCCGAGCGCTTCCAGCGCTTCTTCAAGACCGGCAGCGCCCACACCGTGCTGCAATCGCCGGAGTTCTACACGCAGACGATCGACGGGGTGACGGTGCGCGACTGGACGCAGGCGTTCCTCGACGGCACCGACGGCTGGGTCGACCTCGTCGAGTAGCGCCGGGCCGGCCAGGCACGCGACCCCTCGTTCGAATCACCGGCCGCGCGCGCGGCGCAGCGACACGCCGGCCTCGCGCAAGGCGAGCGTCGCGGCGTCCTCCGGCGTGGCGGCCGTGCCGAGCCCCTGCAGGGCGGGATCGCTCCTCTCCTCGGCGCGCGCGAAGAAGCGCTCGTCGTCGCTCGCCGCCCGCAGGTCCTCGAACACGGTGACGCGGAACCAGCCGCGCGCGTCGGGGGAGAACTCGAGGACGACCTCGGCCGCGGAGACGACGGACGCGGCCTCGGTCATGTGCTCGGTGAGCCGAACCCGACGCCAGTCCATGCCGCGGCGAGCGTGGCACCCGGCGCGGCGCGATGCAAAACCGGATGCCGACTGGCGTCGCGCGGCGAAAAACGCGACCATTCCCCGATGCCCGACACCGATCCCTCCCGCCCCGGCCCCGGCGCGGCGCGCGAGCTGCTCGCGCCGAGCGAGGAGCACCGCATGCTGCGCGAGCTCGTCGCCGGCTTCGTGGCGGACGCGGTCGAGCCGCAGGCGGCGGCGCACGACCGCGCCGGCACGCTGAACGTCGACCTGCTGCGCAAGGCGGGCGAGCTCGGCCTCCTCGGCCTCACCGTCCCGCAGAGCCACGGCGGCGCCGGGCTCGACGCGACGGCGGCGGTGATCGCGCACCACGAGCTCGCCAAGTCCGACCCCGGCTTCACGCTCGCCTATCTCGCGCACGCGATCCTGTTCGTGAACAACTTCTTCCACGCCGCGAACGACGAGCAGCGCGGGCGCTGGCTCGCGAAGACGCTGTCCGGCGAGTGGGTCGGCGCCATGGGCATGACCGAGCCCGGCGCCGGCACCGACGTCCTCGGCATGCAGACCACGGCCACCCGGCGCGGCGACGACTACCTGCTGCGCGGCCGCAAGACGTTCATCACCAACGGCCCGGACGCGTACTGCTGCCTGGTCTACGCCAAGGTCGAGGGCCGGATCACCGCCTTCGTCGTCGACCGCACCTGCAGCGGCTTCTCGACCGGCCCGCACATCGAGAAGATGGGCATGCGCGCCGCGCCGATGGGCGAGCTGATCTTCGACGACTGCGTCGTGCCCGCGGCGAACCGCCTCGGCCCCGAGGGCGGCGGCATGACGCACATGATGCGCAACCTCGAGATCGAGCGCCTGTGCCTCGCCGCGATGAGCCTCGGCATCGCCGACCGCTGTCTCGACATCATGCTGCGCTACAGCGTCGAGCGGCACGCGTTCGGCAAGCCGATCGCGGAGTTCGGCCAGATCCAGCGCTACGTCGCGGAGTCGTACGCGAAGACGGAGGCCGCGCGCTGCCTGATCTACGAGGTCGCGCGCAGCGTCGGCCCCGAGCGCCGCAACCGCATCGGCACCGACGCCGCCAAGCTGTTCGCGGCGCCCGTCGGCAAGGAGGTCGCGGACAACGCGATGCAGGTGCTCGGCGGCTGGGGCTACTGCAGCGAGTTCAACGTCGAGCGCCTGCTGCGCGACGCGAAGCTGCTCGAGATCGGCGGCGGCACGCTCGAATCGCACCAGAAGAACCTGACGCGCGACCTGACGCGCTCGCTCGGCGGCTGAGAAGACGCGCGGATGAACGACGCGGCCCTCCTCGTGCGAGCGACGCTCGCGCTCTACCGCGACGCCGCGCGCGACGCGACCCGCGCGCTCGCGCGCAACCTCTGGATCATCGTCCTGCTGCCGCTCTACTCGCTCGTGCTGACGCTCGTGCAGACGGTCGCGGCGCCGCTCGGCATGGTGGGCGGCTTCCTCGTGTTCCTCGCCATGGCGGGGTGCGTGAGCTCCTTCCTGAGCCTTCTCGGCGAGGCGGTCGCGCACGAGCGCATCCGCTTCGGCGAGCTCGGCGCGACGTTCTCGCGCTACCTGTGGAGCGTCACGGGCGTGCTGTTCCTGTTCTGGATCATCGAGCTCCTGCTCACGCTCATCACGCAGCAGAACCCGTCGCTCGCCTGGCTGGCGCTGGCGGTGAACCTCGGGCTGTTCCTGCTCTGCAACCCGCTGCCCGAGCTCGTCTACCAGGGTACGCGCGACGGCTTCGGGCTGGTCGACGAGGCGGTCGGCTTCATACGCGACAACGCCGTCGAGTGGCTGGTGCCCGTCGCGGTGCTGTTCGCGCCGGTGTTCGCGCTCGGCCTGCGCCAGGGTCTTCTCGCGATGGCGCACGTCGGCGCGACCAACGCGCTCGGCCTGATGGACCTGACGCTGCGCGAGTGGCTGCCGCCGATGGGCGAGGTGGGGCGCGTCGCGACGCTGATCGTCGCGAGCCTGCTCCTCACCTGGGTGATGCTGTTCCGCGGCTTCCTGTTCCGCTCGCTCGCCCGCTCGGGACGCCGCCAGCGGATCTTCGAGGCGCGGATGCGCGGCAACTGAGGCGCCGGTGTTCCGCGCCTTCCGCTCGCGCAACTTCGCGCTGCTCTGGACCGGATCGTTCGCCGCCAACGTCGGCATCTGGATGCAGAGCGTCGCGATGGGCTGGCTGATCTACGACCTGACCAGCTCGGCGTCGTGGCTCGGACGCGTCGGCTTCGCATCGAGCGCGCCGACGCTGCTCCTCGGGCTGCTCGGCGGCGCGATCATCGAGCACGCGGACCGCAAGCGCATCCTGTGCGGCTCGTCGCTGCTGTTCGCCGCCTGCGCCTTCGTGCTCGCCGTGCTGACGATCACGGGCGTCGTCCGCATCTGGATGATCATCGTCATCTCGCTGGTCTCGGGGCTCGGCACGGCGTTCTTCATGCCCGTGTTCCAGGCGCTGATCCCGACGCTCGTCCCGCCCGAGCAGCTCATGAACGCGATCTCCTTGAACTCGATCTCGTTCAACGTGGCGCGCGTCGTCGGCCCGCTGATCGGCGGCGCGGTGATGACGTACGCCGGCGTCGGCTGGTGCTTCGCGCTGAACGGCGTCGGCTTCCTGATCATGCTGGCGAGCGCGCTCGCGCTCGACATGCCGCACCGGAAGCTGGTCGCCCCGGCGCGCATCGGCAGCGCGCTGCGCGCCGGGCTCGACTACGCGCGGCGCCACCCGCTGATCCGCGCGCTCCTCGTGCTGTGCGTGACGATGAGCCTGTTCGGCTTCCCCTACGTCGTCCTGATGCCCGCGCTCGCGCGCGACGTGCTGCACCTCGACGCCGACGGCTTCACGCTGCTGTTCTCGGCCGTCGGCGCCGGCGCCGTGCTGGGCGGGCTGTCGCTCGCGTACGCCGGCGACGTGCAGCACAAGGGGCTGCTGGTCGTCGGCTGCTCGTGCGCCTTCGGCCTGCTGCTCGTGCTGCTCGCCAACGTGCGCAGCTTCGCAGCCGCGCTCGCCGTGCTGGGCGCGGCCGGCTACGCGATGATCGTCTGCATCGCGTCGCTCAACACGCTGATCCAGGTCACGGTGGCCGACGAGATGCGCGCTCGCGTCATGAGCATGATGACGGTATCGCTGTTCGGCCTGCCCACGCTCGGCGCGTGGATCCTCGGCGCGATCGGTGATCGCATCGGCATCACGCGCGCGCTGTCGCTCGGCGGCGGCGTGGTCGCCGTCATGGCGATCGCGGTGGCGCTGATGTCGCCGGAGATGACGCGGCGGCAACCCCGCTGAGGAGGCATCGACGATGCTCGCCACCCCGCTCGACGACGTCCGCGTGCTCGACCTCGGCCAGGTCTACAACGGCCCCTACTGCGGCCTGCTGCTCGCGGCGCAGGGCGCCGAGGTGATCAAGATCGAGCCGCCCGGCGGCGAGATCGTGCGCCGCAAGGCGATCTCCCCGGGCGGCGCGAGCTACTCCTTCCTGATGCTGAACTCGGGCAAGAAGGGGGTGTCGCTCGACCTGAAGCAGCCGCGCGGGCGCGACGTCTTCCTCGCGCTCGTCGAGCAGTCGGACGTCGTGCTCGAGAACTTCCGCGACGACGGCGTGCTGGCCGGGCTCGGCCTCGGCTGGGACGTGCTCGCGCGCGCGAACCCGCGCATCATCCTCGCCTCGGGCCGCGGCTACCGGCACGGCAGCGTCTACGAGCGCTTCGGCGCGATGGACTTCACCGTGCAGGCGATCTCGGGACACATGGCGATCACGGGCTTCCCCGAGCAGCCGCCCGTCAAGGCGGGGGCGACGCTGTGCGACATGCTGGGCTCGGCGCACCTGTTCGCGGCCGTGCTGCTGGCGCTGCGCGAGCGCGAGCGCAGCGGCCGCGGGCGGCGCGTCGAGGTGCCGATGCTCGACGCGACCTTCCCGTCGCTGATGGCGTACAGCTCGCCGTACCTCGAGAAGGGCTTCGACCCGGGACGCACCGGCAACCGTCACTCCGTCCCCGGCTCGAGCCCGTACGGCATCTATCCGACCACCGACGGCTGGGCGGCGATCATGTGCGTCACCGACGCGCACTGGCGCGCGTTCTGCGTCGCGATCGGCGACGACGAGCTCGCCGGCGACGCGACGCTCGCGAGCGGCCCCGCGCGCGCCGCGCGCCGCGACGAGATCGACGCGCGCGTCGCCGCGTGGACGCGCGCGCGCTCGCGCGACGAGGTGATCTCCCTCCTCTCCTCGGCCGGCATCCCGTGCGCGCCGGTCCGCACGCTCGCCGAGGCGGTCGACGACCCGTACAACGAGGAGCAGGGGCTGCTGCGCCGGGTGACGTACGAAGGCTGGGGCGAGGTGCGCGTGCTGGGCAGCCCGATCCAGCTGCGCGACGACGGCTTCACCGCCGCCGACCTGCCGCCGCTCGCCCCCGCGCCGCGACTCGGCGAGCACAACCGCGAGATCCTGAGCGGTCTCCTCGGGCTCGACGCCGCGGAGATCGACGCCCTCGAGCGCGACGGCGTCGTCTGAAGGCCGCGCGCGGCGCTCGCTTTCCGCGCAACCTCCCTCGCCGCGACCTGTTCGTACGAGCGGAGGAGCATCATGATGATGATGAGGAAGGTCCTGCTCGGCGCAACGCTCGCCGTCGCCTTGCTGGTCGCGCCGCGCGTCGCATCGGCAGGCGTCGACGTCTCGATAGGAATCGGCTTGCCCTTCCCCGGCGTGGCCGTCGTCGCACCGCCGCCGGTGGTGGTCGGGCCGCCGGTCGTCGTGGCACCGCCGCCGGTCGTCTACGGCCCCGCCTACTATGGATCGCCGCGCTACGTGCGCGCGTACCATCCCGGCAAGCGGCACGGCTGGTACAAGCACCGGCACAAGCACCACCGCTGGTGCGATCACTGAGCGCGCGCGCGGCGGGCGAGCTCCCGCCGCTCAACCCGGGCGCGGCACGCGCCGAATGATCCTACGACGAAGCCCCGGGTCGCCCCGGCCAGGTCCGACGGTCCACGCTGCCGCGTGACCCGCGGCCACCCGGGCGCCCCGGGGCTCGCGCTTTTCCGCTCGGCACGCGCCACGGCCCGCGCGGGCGAAATCCGCTGCGCGCCCTCCAACCGGAGTGCTAAGGGATGGAAGTGGCCGTCTCGCAGCGCTCCGCCTTCTTCCCCGAGGATCCCGGCCACCGGGCGGCCGGCATCGCCGTCTCGCTGGCCGGTCACGCACTTCTGCTGGGCGGCCTGATCCTGCTCGGCCGCTATGCGGCGCGCGAGCCGGAGCCCGAGCCGGTGCGGCTCGTGTTCGTCGAGCCCGCCCCGCCGCCGAAGCTCGGCTCGCCGGACGGCGGGGCGGCCGCGGC
>JBFMAS010000657.1:0-4769 GCA_040755575.1 Thermodesulfobacteriota bacterium | reverse complement strand
CGGGCGGCCTGCCACGCGGCCGCGCACGCCGCCGCGGCGCGTGCCGTCGCGGCGCTCGCTCCGTTCGCCGGCGGTCCGGCACGCGACGCGCTCGTTGCGCTGACCCGCGAGCTCGCGGGGGAGGGCCAGCCGTGAAGGCGCTCGTCGTCGGCAGCGGCTTCGGCGGCCTCGCCGCGGCGATCCGCCTCGCCGTCAAGGGGTACGACGTCACCGTGCTCGAGAAGCGCGACCGGCCGGGCGGCCGCGCCTGGGTCTTCGAGCAGGACGGCTTCACTTTCGACGCCGGGCCGACGATCATCACGGCACCGTTCCTGTTCGACGAGCTGTTCGAGCTCGCGGGGCGGCGCACCGCGGAGTACGTGCGGCTCTTTCCGATCGATCCGTTCTACGAGATCCGCTTCGACGACGGCGAACGCTTCCGTTACTCGGGCGACGCAGGGCGCATGCGCGCCGAGGTCGCGCGCCTCGCCCCGGAGGACGTCGCCGGCTACGAGGCATTCATGGCGAAGAGCCGGGCGATCTTCGAGAAGGGCTTCGTCGAGCTCGGGCACGTGCCGTTCCACAGCCCGTGGACGATGCTGCGCACCGTGCCGAGCCTCGTGCGGCTCGAGTCGTACCGCAGCGTGCTCGGGCTGGTCTCGCGCCACATCCGCAGCGACAAGCTGCGCCAGGTGTTCTCCTTCCACCCGCTGCTCGTCGGCGGCGACCCGCAGCACGCGCCGGCGATCTACGCGCTGATCTGCTTCCTCGAGCGCAGGTGGGGCGTGCACTTCGCCGACGGCGGCATGGGGGCCGTGGTGCGCGCGCTCTGCCGGCTGCTCGACGACCTGGGCGGCGAGCTGCGCCTCTCGTCTCCGGTCGAGGAGATCCTGATCGAGCGCGGCCGCGTGCGCGGCGTCCGCGTCGCGGGCGGCGACGAGCTCCCGGCCGACCTCGTCGTCTGCAACTCCGACGTGAGCTGGACCTACCAGAAGATGATCCGGCCCGAGCACCGGCCGCACAACCCCGACCGGAAGCTGCGCCGGATGCGCTACAGCATGGGCCTCTTCCTGATCTACTTCGGCACGCGACGGACGTACCCGGAGCTCGCGCACCACACGATCGTCCTCGGCCCCCGCTACGAGGGCCTGCTCGACGACATCTTCCGCGCAAAGCGCCTCGCGACCGACATGAGCCTCTACCTGCACGCGCCGACGCGCTCGGACCCGTCCCTCGCGCCGCCCGGGCACGAGGCGTTCTACGTGCTCGCGCCGGTGCCGAACCTCGCCTCGGGCATCGACTGGCCCTCCGTCGAGCATGCATACCGCGACGCCGTGTACGAGCGCCTCGAGACGACCTGCGTGCCGGGCCTGCGCGAGCACCTCGTCACCGAGCGCCTGTTCACGCCGGCGGACTTCGAGAGCGAGCTCTGGAGCTGGCTCGGCGCGGGCTTCAGCTTCGAGCCGCGGCTCGGCCAGAGCGCCTACTTCCGCGGCCACAACGTCGACCCGGACGTCGGCGGGCTGTTCTTCGTCGGCGCGGGTACGCACCCGGGCGCCGGGCTGCCCGGCGTGCTGTCGAGCGCCAAGGTGACGGACTCGATGATCCCCGCCGTGGGGCGTCGCCAGGCGCGTGCTCCGGGAGAGGCGCGCGCCGCGGTCGCTTGACGGCGCCGGCGCCGGGCTCTTCCCTGTTCCTTTCCATGCACGAGATCGACGACAGCGCCGCCTCGGCGGACCTCGCCGCCTGTCGCGAGGTGATCCGCGTCCACTCGAGGAGCTTCCACGCCGCCTCGCTGCTCCTGCCGCAGCCCTACCGCGACGCAGCCGTCGCGACCTACGCCTTCTGCCGCGGCGCGGACGACGACGTCGACGCGGCCGGTGACGACGACGCACGGGCGCGGCACGAGCGCACGCGCGCGCGGCTCGCGAGCATCTACGCCGGCCACCAGGTCGACACGCCGGCCGCGCGCGCGTTCGCCCGCGTCGTGCGCGCGAAGCGCATCCCGCGCGACGAGCCCGAGGCGCTGCTCGACGGCATGGCGCAGGACCTCGACGCCGTGCGCGTGCCGGACGAGGACGCGCTGCTGCTCTACTGCTATCGCGCGGCGGGCGTGGTGGGCCGCATGATGAGCCGCATCATGGACCGCCCGGATCCGACGGCGCTGCGCCGTGCGGTCGACCTCGGGATCGCCATGCAGCTCACCAACATCGCGCGCGACGTCGGCGAGGACGCGCGTCGCGGCCGCGTGTACCTGCCGGCGACCTGGCTCGAGGCCGCGGGCAGCTCGCACGCCGAGGTGCTCGCGGGCGCTGCGACGCGCGGCGTGCGTGCGACGAGCCTGGGCGTGCTGGCGCTCGCCGAGACGTACTACGCGAGCGGGATCGCCGGCATCGCGCTGTTGCCCGCGCCGTGCCGGCCGGCGATCCTGTCGGCGGCGCTGCTCTACCGGGCGATCGGCAGGCGCGTGCGCGCGCGCGGCGGCGACGGCGTGACGCAGCGGGCGCGCGTGGGCGGGCCGGCCAAGCTCGGCCTCCTCGCGACGGCGGCGCTGCGCTGCGCGCTCGACCCGCGGCTGCGCACGCCCTCCGTCGACGCGCACGACGCCGCGCTGCACGCGGCGCTGCACCGCGTCGGGCTCCGTCCGTGACCGACCGTCGCCCGGTGCTGGTGCGCTCGTTCTCGCGCCCGCCGCGCGGCGTCGGCGACCGCGTCGCGACCTTCCTCGCCGAGAGGATCGGCATCCGCCCGGTGCAGAGCGTCGCCGGAGCGCGCGACGGCCCGCTGCGTGCCGACGGCGCGACCTCGGTGGTCGTCGCGGGCGGCGGTCTCGCCGGCATGTCGGCCGCGATCCGGCTCGCGAGCCGCGGCGTGCGGGTCCGCCTGATCGAGCGCGAGAGCTACCTCGGCGGCAAGGTCGGCGCCTTCCCGGTGCGGCTCGCGGACGGCGAGCAGCACGTCGTCGAGCACGGCTTCCACGGCTTCTTCCTGCAGTACTACAACCTCTACGAGCTCTTGCGCGAAGCGCGCGTGCCGGCCTCCGACTTCCCGCTCGTCGACGACTACGTGATCCAGGCCGCCGACGGGCGCAGCGAGGGGCTGCGCGGCTACCCGCGCACGCCGCCCTGGAACGTGCTCGCGATGGCGCGGCGCTCGCCGTTCCTCAACATGCGCGAGGCGCGGCGCATGAAGAGCTTCGCCACCATGCGCGACGCCTTCGTGCTCTACGACCCGGACGAGGTGCGCGCGCGCTGGGACGCGACGTCGTTCGCCGAGCTGTCGCGGCGCATGGGCCTCGAGGGCACCGGCTTCGACGCGATCTTCCGCGTCTTCGGGCACTCGTTCTTCTCGGAGTCCGCGTCGGTGTCGGCGGCCGAGATCGTCAAGAACTTCCACTTCTTCTTCTTCGCGAACCCCGAGGGCCTGCTGTTCCGCTACTGCCGCACCGACTTCGAGCAGGCGCTGTGGGGGCCTCTGCGCCGCCACCTCGAGTCGCTCGGCGGCGTGGTCGAGCTCGGCACCGAGGTGGTCGCCGTCGAGCGCAACGGCGCCGGACGCTTCGCCGTGCGCGTGCTTGACGCGGCGGGCGGCGACCGCGGTGAAGGAGCGGAGCGCGGCGAGCGGTCGCTCGCGGCGGACGAGGTCGTGCTCGCGCTCGACGTGCCCGGGCTGAAGCGCGTCGTCGCGGCTTCGACCGCGCTGACGGCGGCGCACCCCGAGCTCGCCCGTGCGGCCGATGCGCTCGCGCCGCCGCAGCCGTACGCCGTCGTGCGCGTCTGGGGCGACCGCGACTGCCTGCCCGGGCGCGCGTCCTTCACCAGCCTGTTCGGCTACGAGCCGCTCGACTCGGTGACCGTCTACCACCGCCTGCAGGAGGCTTCTCGCGACTGGGTCGCGGGGCACGGTGGCGGGGTCTTCGAGCTGCACGCGTACACGCCGCCGGCGGAGGACGCGCGCGACCCCGAGCACCTCGAGGCGCTGCTCGTCGCGCAGCTCCGTCGCGCCTTTCCCGAGCTCGACGGGATGCGCATCCTGCAGCGCCATGCGCGCGTGCGCTGGGACTTCCCGGGCTTTCCGGTCGGCGGCGCGGCGAGCCAGCCGCGCACGTCGACCGCGGTCCCGGGCCTCCACCTCGCCGGCGACTTCGTGCGGCTCGACGTGCCGGTCGCGCTGATGGAGGGCGCCGTCGCGTCGGGCGTCGCGGCGGCGAACGCGATCCTGGCCGGGCTCGGGCTCGCACCCGAGCCGATCTGGTCGGTGCCGCCGCGCGGCGTGCTGCGCCGCCTGCTGCCCGGCGGCCGTCGCGGGCGTGCGCACCACGGCGCCGCAGCGCGGCTGCCGGAGAGCACGGCGTGACCGTGCATGCCGGGACGCTGGCCCGCGGTGCGCTGGCGCGGGCGCGCACCCACGCGGCGCTCCGCCGTGCGCTCGCCGTGTCGCGGCCGCTCTTCTGGCTCAACAGCGCGACGCCGTGCGTCCTGGCCGTCGTGCTGTCCGGCCGCGCGCCCGGCTGGCGCGAGCTCGTGCTGATCGCGTTCGCGACCCTGCCGCTGAACCTGCTGGTCTACGCGCTCAACGACCTGTTCGATCTCGCCTCCGACGCGCACAACCCGCGCAAGGGCTCGGCCGAGGGTGCGCGCGCCGACGCCGCGCCGCTGCGCGAGCTGGTCGCGCTCGCGCTCGCGCTGAACGCGCCCTTCGTCGCCTTCTTCGTCGCGACCGCGCCGGCGCCGCGCGCGCACCGCGGGCGCCCCGCGCTCTACCACCCAGCCCGGGCCCAAAACCCCCCC
>JBFMAS010000656.1:0-3747 GCA_040755575.1 Thermodesulfobacteriota bacterium | reverse complement strand
TGGCGTCGCGCTCGGCGTCGGCGTGGGCGTCGCGCTCGGGCTCGGCGTCGCGCCGGGCGATGGCGTCGGGCTCGCGGTCGCCGTCGGCGTGCTGGTCGGCGTCGGGGTCGACGACGGCGTCGCGCTCGGAGTCGAAGTCGACGACGGCGTCGCGCTCGGCGCCGGCGCGTCCGCGATCGTCACCGCGCCGCTGCTCGGGCTGCCGATCTCGTACGTCGGCTCGGGATCGAGCGTCAGGGTGACGCTCTCGTCCCCCTCGACGAGCGCGTCGACGACCGGCGTCACCAGCACCGCGGCCGACGTCTCGTTGGCCGGGATGCCGATCAGGCTGCTGATGAAGGCGCAGTCGGTGCCGTTGCTCGCCGTGCCGCCGCGGACGACGCGCACCCTCAGCTCGGCCGCGACGTCGCCGCCGCTGCGCGTGAGGCTGAACGCGCCGGCCTCGGGGCCCGCTTCGGACGCCGTCGGGTCGGTCGCGGCGAGCGTCACGATCGCCGCGTCGTCCGCGATGGTGATGGTCGCGCTGCTCGGATCGCCGATCACGTAGCTCGGCTGCGTGTCGAGCCGGTCTCGTAGTCGAGCTGCGGCTGGATCGTCAGCGTGACCTGCTCGTCGCCCTCGGCGAGGTTGTCCGCGAGCGGCGTGACGAGCACGGTGACCGAGGTCTCGTTGGCCGGGATCGGGATCTGGCTCGACACGAACGCGTAGTCGGCGCCGTTGCTCGCGCCGCCGCCCCTGCCGATGCCCACCGACAGCGCCGCGGCGAGGTTGCCACCGCTGCGCGTCAGCGTGAGGGCGCCGGTCTCGAGACCGAGCTCCGCAGCGGTCGGATCGGCGACGGTGATCGTCACCGTCGGAAGCTCGGCCAGGGCTTGCGTGCTCGTGAGCAGCAGCACGGCGAGCGTCAAGCTCGCACCGCCCCGGAGGTGGAACGCACGTGGCGTATGCATCGTCTTGCCCTCGCTTCGAGCGCCTGGCCGGGCCACGACCGCCCGTGTGCTCGCCTCGTATCTAGTCCTCCTCGGGCGGGGGCCCCGTGAAGTCGATGAGCCCGTGCGTCGTCTGCTGCACGATCCGGCCGCGGCGGACGACGTACGTCGACGCGCCGTCCTGGATCCGCCACCAGCCGGCGTCGAGGCTGAAGAGCACGCGGACGACGTCGTCGAAGAAGGTTTCCTCGTGGACCACGGGCTGGGCGCCGTCGGCGAGCGCGGCGAGGCTCATCAGGGAGCCGACGATCTCCTGCGGTCCGACGAGCACGCCCTGGTCGTCGACGACGAACGCATTCGGGTGGTAGCTGCAGGCGACCGCGTCCCAGTCCTCGGCCGCGAGCGCGGCGCGGAGGTCGTCCATCACCTCGTCCGGCTGCCGGGCGAGCAGCGACTCGGGGCAGCCGGGGGCCGGCACCTCGACGCTGCAGCCGCCCTCGGGGCGGCCGTCGTCCCACGTGCCGTCGAGCGCCCGCTCGCTGGCGAGCACGGCGTCCCGCGCCGGGGAGGGCGGCATCGCGGCGGCGAGATCGTTCAGCCATGCGATCGCGCGCGGGAACTGCGCGGCGACGGCGTCGTGCACGGCGCACTCCTGCGCCCGCCGGACGCAGTCGGCCCATTTGCTCGCGGAGTCGACGAAGCCGATGCCGTATCGCGTGCAGACGGCGCTCACGTCGCGCGCCCGCAGCGGCTCGGCGAAACCCGGGAAGCCCGAGCCGGTGAGATCCTCCAGCGTGTGCGCGTTGTCGGGCGCCGGGCTGCATCGCGCGGCCACCTTGGCCGTGAAGACATCGCCGAGGCTCTTGCCGTCGGTGCGCGCGATCTTGTCGAACTGCGCCGTGCAGGCCGCCACCGCCGCCGCGACGCCGGCGTTCTTCTTCAGCACCTCGCCCGAGATCTTGCCGAGGCAGGCGCCGATCGCCTTCTGCATGCTGCTCGCGTACTTCGCGCCCTCGGTACGGACGGCGCCCTGGCACCTGTCGAGGCTTTTCTCGGCCGGGCCGTTCGGCGCCGCCGAGGCTCCCTCGGGCGACGCGAGCGTCACCACCGCGGCGAGCGCGACCACGGTGAGCGATCTCCTGTTGCGCATCGGAGCATCCTTTCGTCGGTGGCGGTCGCTCGCTGCAGCGACCGCACGCTTGACGGCTGCTCCGGCTGCTAGGACGTGCGGCCGAGCGGCGCATCCCCAAAACGCGCGATCCCCCGCGCGCTGGGGGTCAGGCTAGCCGGCGCCGTCGCAGGCCGGCGGGACGGTCCGGCGGTGCACGCGCAGCCGGTAGCGCAGCTCGCCCGTCGGCTCGTGGTAGCGCCGCACGACGATCGGCCCGCAGCGCACGCAGCCCGGCGCGGGCGTGGCGACGATCTGGGCGTCGCCGAAGCGGCGCCGCACGTAGACGATCTCGGCGAACTCGAACGCGAGCCCGGGAGAGGTGCACGACGGTCGGTGCTCGGGAAGCTCGAAGCGGTCCTCGCCCTTGTCGCCGACCGCCAGCGTGTAGCTGCGCTCGAACTCGAGCGTCGCCGCGGGCGACGGCTCGCCGGCAGCGCCGGCTGCGGTCAGCGCCAGGCCGGCGAAGGCGAGCAGTGGGATCGCCGGCGCACGGAGGGAGCGGGGCATCCCGTTCCCATCGCGCGCTCCGGCGGCGTCGGCATCCCGAATTCATGGGGTGCAGCTCACGCCGCCGTCGTGCCCGGGAGAACGAGGGTGACCGTCGTCCCCGCGGAGGACGACGCCACCTCGAGCGTCGCGCGCAGCCGCTCCGCACGCCGGCGCATGTTCGCGAGCCCGCGACCGTCGTTGCTGCCCGGCTGGATGCCGCGCCCGTCGTCCCGGATCGCGACGCGCAGCCCCGCGGCCGCGCCGTCGGCCGCGATGGCCACCTCGACGCTGCGCGCCCGCGCGTGCTTGAGGACGTTGGTCACGGCCTCCTGCACGATGCGCAAGAGGTCGAGGGTCAGCTCCGAGCCGAGCTGCGGGAACGGCACGTCGTCCGCGACGCGCCAGACGAGGCGCAGGCCCGCGCTCTCGAGGCGCGGCTGCATCCGCTGGCGCAGCATCGCGAGCGCCGTCACGGCGTCGCGGCTCGTCCCCGACCCGAAGGTGTCGACGGTGAGCCGCATCTCGTCGAGCGCGTCGCGCACGGTGCCTTGCACGGCGGCCGCGTCGGCCTTGCCGGATTCGAGCATCGCCAGCGTCGCGACGAGCTGACCCCCGACGCCGTCGTGCACCTCGCGCAGGATCCGCGCGCGCTCCTCGCTGCGCGCACGGCTCGCCTCGAGCTCGCCCAGCCGCCGGTACCCCGCCTCGATCTCCACCGTCTTGTCGCGCACGCGCTGCTCGAGCCCGCGGTTCAGCGCCTCGACCTCGCGCATGCCGTCGACGAAGCGCAGCAGCAGGATCGAGCCGAACACCGCGAGCACCGGTGCCGCGCCGAAGTGGAACAGGAAGCCCTGCTCGCGCGGCACGACGCCGAGCAGCACCAGGAGGTCGTGGATCGCGAGCAGGAACACGATCAGCCCGGAAGCGAGCACGCAGCTCGAGGCGAGGTCGTGGCTGCGGACCGTGGCGCGCAGCATCAGGAAGGTGGGGTAGAGCCCGATCGGCAGCAGCAGCGGGTCCCACACCCAGCGCTAGCCCAACTTCCGCAGCTCTGCACCAGAAAATAAAGTTCGGGCGGCTGGGTGACCCGTAAATCCTAGAGTTTCGGGTGAGAGAAGGCGGAAACGCGATGTAGTGCCGACTTTTCGCTCTTGCTCC
>JBFMAS010000655.1:0-23655 GCA_040755575.1 Thermodesulfobacteriota bacterium | reverse complement strand
CGCCGGCGACGGCTCCGCCCGTCAGGACGAGGCGCCCGTCGCCGGCGCCGACACGCGCAGCGTCACGACGTCGTCAGCGGCCGCCGCCGACCGCGATTCTCAGCGCGGCGGCGCCTGCGACTCGAGGGCGGGCGCTGACGAGCCCGGCTCGGATGCACGAAGACCGTCGTTGATGGCGTTCTTCAGCACCTGACTCGCCTTGAACGACAGGACCCGCCGGCCGGAGATGATGATCTCCTCGCCGGTCTGGGGGTTGCGGCCCTTGCGGGGCCGCTTGTGATTGACGACGAAGTTGCCGAAGCCGGACAGCTTCACCTTCTCGCCGGCCTCGAGACGCGACTTGATGAGCTCGAAGACGAGGTCGACCACGTCGCTCGCGTCCTTCTTCGACGCCTTGGCCCGCTCGTAGATGCGCTCGACGATGTCTGCCTTGGTCATAGTCGACTCCGACGCCTTCTACGCCGATGCGCGTCCGGCTTTCAACCACCGATCCGCATGGCCCGGAGATTGTCGGCTCACGCGGCCAGCGCAGCCTTGGCGCGCTCGGCGATCGCGCCGAACGCGGTCGCGTCCCGCGCCGCGAGGTCGGCGAGGACCTTGCGGTCCATCTCGATGCCGGCCCGCTTCAGCCCTTCGATGAAGCGGTTGTACGACAGCCCGAACGAGCGCACCGCGGCGTTGATGCGGACGATCCACAGCGAACGGAACTCGCGCTTGCGCACCTTGCGGTCGCGGTACGCGTAGACGAGGCCCTTCTCGACCGTCTCGCGCGCCTGGCGATAGAGCTTGCGACGCCCGCCGACGTTGCCCTTGGCGAGCTTCATGATCTTCTTGCGGCGCTGGCGCGCCTTCGTGCCGCGTTTCACGCGTGGCATGGGAATCTCCTCAGAGGTACGGCAGCAGGCGCTTGACGTTCGGCGCGTCGGTCTTGGCGACCAGCGTGGCGTGACGCAGCTTGCGCTTCTGCTTGCGCGTCTTGGCGGACATCTGATGGCGCGCGAAAGCGTGCGAGCGCTTCACCTTGCCCGTGCCCGTCGCCTTGAAGCGCTTGGCGGCGGAGCGGTTGGTCCTGAGCTTCGGCATGTCGTCGTCTCCTGAAAAATCACGCGCCCTGCGCTTGCGCGGGCTCGCTCGGCGTAGACGGAGCAGCGATCGGGGCTCGGGCGCGGCTCGCGACCTCGGCGACGAAGGCGTCCACCGGCTGAGCCGGCTGGTTCGGCTGGCCGCCCCGCCAGCGCGGCGACACCACGCCGGCGGCCGCGTCACGATCGCCGACCACCGCGATCACCGGCACCTTGGCGAGCTCCGCCGCGCGGATCTTGAACCCGAGCTTCTCGTTCCTGTCGTCGACCTCCACGCGAACTCCGGCCGCCTCGAGCCGGCTTCCGATCCGGTGGGCGTACTCCGCGACGCGGTCCGTCACGCTTAACACCCGCACCTGGACCGGTGCCAGCCACAGCGGCAGAGCCCCCGCGGTGTGCTCGAGCAGGATCGCGATGAAGCGCTCGATCGAGCCGAGGATGGCCCGGTGCAGCATCGCGGGCCGCCCCTCGGTGCCGTCCGGCCGCACGTAGGTGATGCCGAAGCGGTCCGGCATCGCGCAGTCGATCTGGATCGTCGACAGGGTCCACGTGCGCTTCAAGGCATCGCGGAAGTTGAAGGCGATCTTGGGGCCGTAGAACGCGCCGTCCCCCGGGCTGATGGTGTACGCGAAGCCCGCGCGCACGAGCCCCTCCTGCAGCGTGCGCTCGGCCTCGTCCCACAGATCCGGCGCACCGAGGAACTTCTCGGGCCGGGTCTCGACCGCGACCGCGACGTCGGTGAAGCCGAAGGCATCGTAGACCTCGCGCGTCATCGCGAGGAACGACCCGAACTCCTCGTCGACCTGCTCCGGCGCGCAGAAGATGTGCGCGTCGTCCTGGGTGAAGCCGCGCACGCGCGTGAGCCCGTTCAGCACCCCGGAGCGCTCGAAGCGGTGCAGCCGCGAGAAGTCCGCCATGCGGATCGGCAGGTCGCGGTACGACTTCTTGCCCTGCCCGAAGAAGTAGACGTGCCCCGGGCAGTTCATCGGCTTGATGCCGTACTCCTCCTCGTCGGCTTCGACGAGGAACATGTCGTCGCGATAGCTGTCGTAGTGGCCGGACGTCTTGAACACGTCCGTCTTGTACAGCAGCGGCGTGATGACCTCGGTGTAGCCGTAGCGGCGGTAGAGCTCGCGGACGTAGGCGACCAGCGTGTTGTAGACCACCGTGCCCTTCGGGTGGAAGAAGGGGATCCCCGGCGCGATCGGGTGCAGCGAGAACAGGTCGAGCGCAGGCCCGAGGCGGCGGTGGTCGCGCTTTTTCGCCTCCTCGAGCAGCGACAGGTGCTCCTCGAGCGCGGCCTTGTCCGCGAACGCCGTGCCGTAGATCCGCTGCAGCATCGGGTTGCGCTCGTCGCCGCGCCAGTACGCTCCCGCGACGTGCGTCAGCTTGAACGCGCCGAGCTTGCCCGTCGAGGTGACGTGCGGGCCGCGGCAAAGGTCGGTGAACTCGCCCTGCGAGTAGAGGCCGATCGGCTCCTCTGCCGGGATGCTCGCGATGATCTCGGCCTTGAAGTCCTCGCCCATGTCGCGGAAGCGCTTCACTGCCTCGTCGCGCTCGACGACGGTGCGCCGCACGGGCAGGTTCTCCTTCACCACCTTGCGCATCTCGGCCTCGATGCGCTCGAGGTCCTCGGGGGTGAAGCCGCGCTCGTAGGCGAAGTCGTAGTAGAAGCCGTCCTCGATCACCGGGCCGATGGTCACCTGCGCCTCGGGGAAAAGGCGCTTCACCGCCTGCGCGAGCAGGTGTGCGGTCGAGTGCCGGATGACGTCGAGACCCGCCGGGCTGGCGGGTGGGATCGGGGCCAGCTCGCCGTCGTGCTCGAGCGATCGCGACAGGTCGATCGGGCGACCGTCGAAGCTCGCCGCGACCGCATCTCCCAGAGCGCCGGCGCGCTTCAGGACCGCGCCCGCCGTGTCACCGGCGGCGGCGCGCATGGGCTCTCGGCCCGGGATGCGTATGGAGATCTCCGACATGGCACGGCCTGGATGATAGGCACGGGCGGGATTGAACCGCCGACCTCTTCCGTGTCAAGGAAGCGCTCTCCCACTGAGCTACGTGCCTTCTCGCTGCTGGGTCAACCGTTTCGCGTACCAACGGCCTTCCGTGGTGTCAACCAGCAGGCCGCGCATGGATTCCACGCGCGTTCGCCCTCGCCGTCGGCGGAAGGATGTGCTTGATGTGCGGTGCCGCGTCCGCCGTCACACGTTGAAGCGGAAGTGGATGACGTCTCCGTCCGCGACGACGTACTCCTTGCCCTCGAGCCGCAGCTTGCCGGCCTCGCGGCAGCGCGCCTCGCTGCGATACTGCATGAACGCGTCGAACGGGATCACCTCCGCCCGGATGAAGCCGCGGGCGATGTCGCTGTGGATCTTGCCGGCTGCGACCTGCGCCACGTCGCCGCGGCGGATCGTCCACGCACGTACCTCGTCCTCGCCGGCGGTGAGGAAGCTCATCAGGTTGAGCAGCGCGTAGGACGCCTGGATGAAGCGGTCGCGTGCGGACTCGGCGAGTCCGAGGTCCTGCTCGAAGCTGCGCCGGTCGGCCGGCTCGAGCTCGGCGAGCTCCATCTCGACCTTGCCCGAGATCACCACCAGCGCGAGTCCCTCGCGCTCGACGAACTCCCGCACCGCTTCGGGTGGCGGTTGCGCGACCGCGTCCTCGTCGACGTTCAGCACGGTGAGCCGCGGCTTCAGCGTCAGGAAGGCGAAGCCGGCGAGGCTCGCCTCCTCCTCCCGCGAGAGCCCGAGGTGGCGGATCTCCTTCTCCGCCTCGAGGGCCTCCTTGACCTTCTCGAGAAGCTCGCGCTCGCGCTCCTTGCCCTTCTCGCGCTTGACGCGCTCGATTCGGCGCTCGACGATCGCCAGGTCGGCGACGACCAGCTCGGTCTTGAAGCTCTCGAGGTCGCGCCGCGGGTCGGGCACCGGCTGCGCAGGATCGTGGAACGCCCGCACCACGTGTGCGAGCGCGTCGACCTCCCGCATCTGGGTGAGCACGCGCTCGTCGAGCCGCCCGCCCGTGGTCGGCGGATCGGGGAAGTCGACGAACGTCATCTCGGCGTAGGTCGTCTTCCTCGGCGAGAACACCTCGGCGAGCGCGTCGACGCGCGCATCCGGCACCTTGATCGCGCCGAGGTTCGGCTTCGCGGCAGTGGACGAGGTGCCGAGGCCGACGTCGGCGTGCAAACCGGTCAGCGCGTTGAAGATGGTCGTCTTGCCGGAGCCGGGAAACCCGGCGATGCCCATGCGCACGTCGCCCTACCCTCGCCGCCGCGCTCCCGCGCCGAGCAGCCCACGCTCGTGCGCGCGACAGATCGCGACGACGGACTTCGCGTCGACGATCTCGCCGTCCGCGATCTTGCGGACGACGTCCTCCACCGGAACGGGGCGGACCTCCGCGATGACCTCGTCGTCGTCGAGGTTCTGCGAGGCGGGCGTCAAGCTACGGGCGAGAAACAGGCGAATGCGCTCGGTGGTGTACCCGGGAGCGGGCACGACCTCGCCGAGGTCGAGCAGCTCGCCGGCCGACGTGCCGGCCTCCTCGACGAGCTCGCGCAGCGCGCAGTCGCGCGGCGACTCGCCGGACGCCAGCGTGCCCGCCGGGATCTCCCAGAGCATCCCGTCAACCGCGTGCCGGAACTGGTGCAGCAGCAGGATCTCACCGCGCTCGGTGAGCGGCACGACCGCAGCGGCGCCGGGATGGCGGATGACCTCGAGGTCCGTCTCGGCGCCGCTCGGCAAGCGCACCCTCTCGATGCCGATGTCGAGGATGCGGCCGCGATGGATCTCCTTGCGCGAGAGGACGACGGCGCGCGACATCCCGCGCACCATAGCAAGGGCGCCGTCGCGCACAACGCGTTTCGCCGTGGACGCTTCGCGTCCCGCCGAGACAACGTCCCCGCGCCCAAGGCGCGCGGACGTTTGTTGCGCGCCGTCGCGAGCCGTACTAGGCGACCCGAGGGGAGGTCAGTCGATGGCGCTCAAGCGTGCACAGATCCGACTCACGGAAGAGGAGAGGCGCGATTTCCTAACCAAGGGCAAGACGATCTACCTCGCGTCGAACGGCGAGGACGGATACCCGCACCTGATCGCCATGTGGTACGCGGTCCAAGATGACGGCTCGATCGTCATGACGACCTTCCGCAAGTCGCAGAAGGTGACGAACCTGCGGCGCGACCCGCGCTGCGCGGTCCTGCTCGAGGAGGGCGCGACCTACGACAAGCTGAAGGGCCTCTTCTTGCGCGGCGAGTGCGAGATCATCGACGACGAGGAGCGCACGCTGACGACGCTCGGCAAGATCGGCGCCCGCGCCTCGGGCTCCGGAACGCCGCCGCCGAGGGAGGCGATGGAGGCGATGCGCGGCCAGGCGCGCAAGCGCGTGACGCTCGTCTTCCGCGCGACGAAGACGCGGAGCTGGGACCACGCCAAGCTCGGCGGGGCCTACTGAGCGAGGCTACTCGGCGGAGGTGTCGGGCAGCACCTTGACGGTGATCGTCGCCTTCACGTCGTGGGCGATGCCGATCACGATGCGGTACGTGCCGAGACGCTTGATCGGGTCGTCGAGGTCGATGCGACGGCGATCGACCTTGATGCCGCGCTGCGCGAGATGGCGCTCGATGTCGAGGTTCGTGACCGAGCCGTAGAGCCGGTCCTCCTCACCCGCGCGCGCCTGGATCTCGATGACCAGCCCCTCGAGACGGTCCGCCTCGGCGCGCGCCGTCTTGCGCTCGCGCTCGCGCTTCACCTCGATGAGCTTCTTCTCGTGCTCGAGCGACGCGAGGTTGCGCCGGCTTGCCTCGACCGCCATGCCGCGCGGCAGGAGGTAGTTGCGCGCGTAACCGGGCTTCACCTTGACGACGTCGCCCATCGCGCCCAGGTTCGCCACGTCCTCTCGCAGGATCACTTCCATCGCGTCTCCATCGCAACTTTCGCCGTGCCGGCGAGGCTCGTCTCAGTCGCGGATCAGGCTGAACGGCAGCAGCGCCGTCGCGCGCGCCTGCTTGATCGCCGCCGTGAGACGCCGCTGGTGGCGTGCGCAGTTGCCGGTGATCCGGCTCGGGATGATCTTGCCGCGCTCGGTGATGAAGTTCGACAGGACGCGAACCTCCTTGTAGTCGAGCGGCAGCGTCTTCTCGGCGCAGAAGCGGCAGACCTTGCGGCGTCCGCCGCGCCGCCGGAACAGGCTCTTGTCGTCCGAGCGAGAGCGGGCCGGCTTCCTTCCTGCGTCGCTTGCCTTCGTCTCCATCATTGCTGCCTCTCAAACCTTTCCCGGAACGGTCACGCGGTGCCGTGCGCCTCGCTCAACCGAGCTCGGGCGCCTCGCCCTCGGCGGCCTCCTCGGCCACGGACTCGGCCTCGCCCGCGTCGGCCGCACCCTCGATCGCCTCGTCACGCTCGCCCTCGCCTGCACCCTCGCGGCGCGGCCGGTGCAGCTCGAGCGGCGGCCGGTTCGGATCGACCTGCGTCGTCATGTAGCGGAGCACGTTCTCGAAGATGCGCAGGTTGCGCTCGAGCTCGGCAACGGTAGCGCCCGTGCCGTTGAAGGTGACGATCACGTAGAATGCGCGACGCTGCTTCTTGATCCGATAGGACAGATCGCGCAGGCCCCACTCGACGGCCTGGGTGACCTCGCCGCCGGACCCGCCGATGATCTGCTTCACCCTCTCGATCTGGTCCTTGATCGCGGACTCGCCGAGATCGGGGTGGTAAGCGATCAAAGCCTCGTAGGAACGCATGCGGCCTCCCAAAAGAACGTCCGTGTAGCAACGGGCCTGGTCATGCTCAAGCCACCCCGCTGCGAATCTCAGGCCGGGCCTTCGGGCCCGGAAGGCCCGCCCGGGGGTGCGACGTTGACCCGGCTCATCGCCGTCTCGATGGGCAGCGCGCACCAGGCCTCGACCGCGGCGGCGGCCGCCTCGAGGCGCCCTTCCAGCACCGCGCCCTCCTCCGCGCTGAACGGCTCGAGGACGTGGTCGACGACCTCGACGCCGGGCGCCGGGCGGCCGATGCCGACCCGCAGCCGGTCGAAGTCCCGGCCCTCGAGGTGCTCGACGACGGACTCGAGACCCCGGTGCCCGGCCGTGCCGCCCCCGCGCTTGAGCTTGATCCGGCCGAGCGGCAGATCGAGGTCGTCGTGCACGACGAGCACGTCGGTCGGCGCGACGCCGGTCTCGCGCACGAACGCCGCCACGGCTTCACCGCTGCGGTTCATGTAGCGCTGCGGCTCCACCAGAAGGACGTCGTGCCCCGCGATCTCGACCTCGGCGCACAACGCCCCGTGCGCGCGACGCTCGAGCGCCGCGCCGCGCGCACGCGCCACCAGGTCCACGACGGCGAAGCCGACGTTGTGCCGGGTGGCCGCGTACCGCGCGCCCGGGTTGCCGAGGCCGACCACCAGCCGCCGCGCCAAGGACGGCTACTTCTTGGCCTCGGCCTTCTTCGCCTCGGGCGCCGCCTCGGCGGCCGGTGCGGCCGCGGCCGCACCCTCGGCCGGAGCCGCGGCTTCGGCGCCTTCGGGCTTGGCCTCGACCGTCGGCGGCACGACGCTGACCAGCGTCTCGCCCTCGTCGAGCAGCGCCTCGACGCCCTCCGGCAGCTTCAGGTCGCGCACGTGCAGTGCGTCGTGGATGCCGAGCGGCGACACGTCGACGGCGATGAAGTCGGGGATCCCGGTGGGCAGGCAGCTCACCGGCAGCTCACGTACGATCGGCTGGAGGATGCCGCCCAGCGTGACGCCCGCCGCCTTGCCTTCGAAGTGCAGCGGCACGCGCACCTCGATCTTCTCGTCGAGCGCGACCTCGTAGAAGTCGGCATGCACGGGGGCACCGGTGACGGGGTGATGCTGCACCTCGCGCAGCAGGACCATCTTCCTGTCGAGATCGGCCGCCTTCGAGCGCAGCTCGATCAGATGCGTCCCCTCGAGGTTCGCGATCCGGCGGCTGAAGTCGCGCGCATCGACCGATAGCGTGAGGCTGCTCGTCTTGGCCCCGTAGAACACGGCCGGCATGCGGCCCTGCGCGCGCGTACGGCGCGCAGCGGACTTGCCGCTGCCGCTGCGCGGCTCCACCTCGAGTGTCAGCGCTTCCATTTCCTTCTCCGCTTTTCTCGTCGCTGCCCGCTCAGATGAACAGCGAGCTGATCGATTCCTCGTTGTGCGTACGGCGGATCGCCTCGCCGATGAGCTGCGCCACCGACAGCACCTTCACCTTGGCGCAGGCGCGCGCCCGCTCGTTGAGCGCAATCGAGTCCGTGACGATGATCTCGGTCATCACCGACTTCTCGATGCGGTCGATCGCGGGTCCCGACAGGACGGCGTGGGTACACGCGGCGATGACCTCGTGCGCGCCGGCGTCGAGCGCCGCCTGCGCGGCGTTACACAGCGTGCCCGCGGTATCGACCATGTCGTCGACCAGGATCGCGAGCCGCGAGCGGACCTCGCCGATGATGTGCATCTCGGCGACCTCGTTCGGTCCCGAGCGCCGCTTGTCGATCACGGCCAGCGCACCGTCGAGACGCTTGGCGAAGGCGCGTGCCCGCTCGACGCCGCCCGCATCCGGCGAGATCACGGTGCAGGCCTCCCGGCCGATGCGCTCACGGAGGTGACGCAGCAAGACGGGGGTCGCGTAGAGGTTGTCGACGGGGATGTTGAAGAACCCCTGGATCTGCCCCGCATGCAGGTCCATCGTCAGCACGCGGGATGCCCCCGCAGTCTCGAGCAGATCCGCCACCAGCTTGGCGCTGATTGGGGTGCGCGGTGCGACCTTCCGGTCCTGCCGTGCGTAACCATAGTACGGGATCACCGCCGTGATCCGCCCAGCCGACGCGCGCTTGAGCGCGTCGAGCATCAGCAGCAGCTCCATCAGGTGGTCGTTGCCCGGCGTGGAGGTCGACTGGATGACGAAGACGTCGCCGCCGCGCACGTTCTCCTGGATGTCGACGTTGATCTCGCCGTCGCTGAAGCGGCGCGTCTCGGCGACCGCCAGCGGCACCCCGAGGTACGCGCAGATGTCGCGCGACAACGCCGGATTCGAGCTTCCGGAGAAGATCTTGATCGCATCCTTCGCGATGTCACCCCGCACGTGTCCGTCCATCATGCGCCGCCGACGTCTCGTTTCTCCCTCACCGTCGCCCGTTTGGCATCGCGTCGAAAGCTGGGCGGGAAGGATTCGAACCTTCGAATGCCGGATCCAAAGTCCGGTGCCTTACCAACTTGGCGACCGCCCACGCGGGTCGACGCGGGGTTTCTAGCGGTCCCCCATCGGGGTCGCCAGGTCGCTCGGGGAGCACCGAAATACGAAACGCGCGGCGGGCGCGCAAGAAGCGCCTGCCATCGGCTGCGCGACGTTGAAGCCGGGGTGCCGCGCTCGCTAAGCAGCCTCGTGGCGGCGTCCTGGGACGAGCTGGCGCAGACCGCCGCGGAGGTGGCGCGCGAAGCCGGTGCGCTGATCCGCGAGCGCTACGCGGCGCCACGGGCCATCCGAACGAAGTCCGCGAGGGTCGACCTCGTCACCGACACCGATCGGGCCGCGGAGCGCCTCATCCTGGCGCGCCTCGGCGAGGCCTACCCGGAGCACGCCCGGCTCGGTGAGGAGTCCGGGTTCGTCCCGGGGCCCGGTCCAGGCCGCGGGGAGCGGCTCTGCTGGGTCGTCGATCCGCTCGACGGCACCACGAACTTCGCGCATGGCGTCCCGCACTTCGCCGTGTCGATCGCCGCCGTCCTGCTTCCCGAAGCGGCAGGCGCCATCCCGTTCGCCGCGCACGACGCGCATCCGGTCGCGGCCGCCGTCTACGATCCGATGCGGGACGAGCTCTTCGTCGCCGCGTGGGGCGGCGCGGCGACGTGCAACGGCGCGGCGATCACGGTGTCCGCGACGGCCGATCTCGACGCGGCCCTGCTCGCCACCGGCTTCCCCTACGACCGGCGTGAGCGCGCCTCGTTCTACCTGTCGTTCTGGCATCGGCTGCTGGTCGCGGCACGCGACGTGCGCCGCATCGGCGCGGCCGCGCTCGACCTCGCCTGGGTCGCGTGCGGTCGGCTCGACGGCTTCTGGGAGTGGAATCTCCACCCCTGGGACGTCGCGGCGGGGACGCTGCTCGTGCGCCAGGCCGGCGGCCGCGTCAGCGACTTCCGCGGCGGCGACCCCGGCGTCGAAGCGCGCCAGACGCTGGCCAGCAACGGGCACATCCACGAGGCGCTGCTGCGCGACATCGCCCCGCTCCTCGACGAGGCGGGGTGACGTCGCGCCGCTGCGCATGGCGACGCCTGCCGCCGTGTAGTAGGAAGCGCGTCACGCGCCCGTGGTGAAACGGATATCACGAGGGTCTCCGGAACCCTAAGTCCCAGTTCGATTCTGGGCGGGCGCACTTCCCGTGCGGCCGGCGCCGAGGCGCGAACGGCGTTCCCCCGCGCCCGTGCGACGCCGCGCCCCGAGCACGCTTTGCCGCGCTGCCGGCCGGTCGCAACTTACCGTCATCCTTGCATGTAAGTGCATCGTGCTTACCCTCCAGCCGAGAAAGGAGGACGAGGCTCAGTGGCAGCATTCTTCCCCGGCCCCATGGCACCGGTGCCCGATGCAACCTTCGCGGTCCCGGTCGACCTGACGTCGGCCCTGGTCGTCCTGACGACCGCCGTCGTGGCGGCCGCGGTGACCGTGTTGATCGCTTCGCTCGCCGCGACCGGCTCGCGCTGGTGCTCGCGGACGAGCGGCGAGGACGAGACCGCTCCCGCGCCGCACGCTGCGTAGTACTTGACGCCGCGGCGCGGCTGCGGCCGCCTCTCCGCGTGGCTGCTTCCGGAGGCCTCTGTTACACGCTTCCGGACACCGCATGGACCAGGCTCGCTCCGCAGACCCGCCGCACGTCGCCCTGCGCGACATCCACATGGCGTTCGACGACCGTGTCGTCTTCGAGGGCCTTTCGTGCGCGTTTGCTCGAGGTCGGATCTCCGTCATACTCGGAGGGAGTGGATCCGGTAAGAGCACGCTTCTTCGGCTGGTCGGAGGCCTCGTCCAGCCGTCCTCGGGCCGGATCGAGGTCGCCGGTCAGGACATCACGCGTCTCTCGGAGCGCGAGCTGTACGCCGTCCGCTCGCGGCTGGGCATGCTGTTCCAGGGCGGAGCGCTTCTGGACTCGCTGACCGTCTACGACAACCTCGCCCTGCCGCTGCGCCAGAACTCGGACGCCTCGCCGTCCGAAGTCGACCAACGGGTGCACGAGCGGCTCGCAGCCGTCGGTCTCGCAGGGTGCGAGGGGCTGCTGCCCGGACAGCTTTCGGGCGGCATGCTGCGGCGAGCTGCGCTCGCGCGAGCGATGATCGCGAAGCCCGAGATTCTGCTCTGCGACGAGCCGTTCTCGGGCCTCGATCCGCTGTCGCTGAAGCGCATCGAATCGCTGCTCGCCGGCATCAACCGGCGCCTCGGCACCACCCTGCTCCTGGTCTCGCATCACATCCCGTCGACGATGCGCCTCGCGGATCGCGTGCTGCTGCTGCTTCCCGGCCGCGTCGTCCAGGGGACACCGGAGGAGATGCTCGCGAGCGCGGATCCCGAGGTCGCGGGCTTCTTCAACGAGGACGTCGAGGAGACGCACGCCGGGGATGCGGCCGGCTGGTGGGCGCCGATCGAACGCGGCGGCGCCTCGTTCTGACCGGCGATGGTCGAGTCGATTCGCGAGATCGGGTTCCGCTCGCTCGTCGTCGTGGCGCAGCTCGGGCGGATCCTGCGCTTCGCCGGTGCCATCGTGCGCTCGACGTTCGCGCCGCCCTACCGGCTGCAGCGCCACCTCGAGGAGCTGTACAACCTCGGCGTCCTGTCGTTGATCATCGTGTGCATCTCCGGGCTCGCGGTCGGCATGGTGCTCGGGCTGCAGGGCTACAACACGCTCGTCCGCTTCGGCGCGGAGGGGTCGCTCGGCGCGGTCGTCGGTCTGTCGCTCATCCGTGAGCTCGGCCCCGTGCTGAGCGCGCTCCTCGTCACGGGACGCGCCGGCTCGGCGACCGCCGCGGAGATCGCCTCCATGGTGACGAGCGAGCAGCTCGACGGCCTGCGGATGATGTCCATCGATCCGCTGCGGTTCGTGGTGTCGCCGAAGGCGGTCGCGATGGTCGTCGTGATGCCGATGCTGAACGCGCTGTTCATCCTCTGCGGGATCGGAGGTGCGTACCTGATCGGCGTCCCGTTGATGGGCCTCGACGGCGGCGTCTTCGCATCGAGCCTCACGTCGAGCGTTCGCTTCAGCGACGACATCGTGGGCAGCCTCCTGAAGGCGGTCGTGTTCGGGGCGCTGATGGGGTTGATCGCGACGTTCCGTGGCTACTTCTCGGCCCCGACGGCAGCGGGCGTCAGCGCCGCGACCACGTCCACGGTGGTGATCACGTCCGTCGCCATCCTGATCGGCGACTACTTCCTGACCGCTCTCTGGGGGATCGAGCCTTGATGAGCCGTTCGCCTGCGCGCGATCTCGTCGCGGGGCTCTTCGTCTTGGTGGGTCTCGCGGCGATCGCGGTGCTCGCGTTTCGCGTCGCGGCCAACCCGCTGCTCGAGAGCGGCGGCATGCAGATCTACGCGACCTTCGATCAGACCGGGGGCTTGAAGCCGCGGGCGCCCGTGGAGCTCGCAGGCGTCAAGGTGGGCCAGGTCGCCGACATCACGCTGAGCGACGATTATCGCGCGCGCGTCGCGCTCGACATTCGCCCCGACCTCGAGCTTCCCATCGACACCAGCGCGTCGATCGTCACCGCCGGGGTGCTCGGTGACCGCTACGTATCGCTGCAGCTCGGCGGCGACGACCGGATGCTGCAGCCGGGTGAGGAGATCACCTTCACGGAGTCGGCGGTCATCCTCGAGCGCCTCATCGGCAAGATGGTGCACAACGCGGGCGTCGGCGACGGCGGTAGCTCCGGCGAGGGCAGCTCCAGCGACGGCGGCTCGGGCGATGCCGCCGACGACGCCAGGAGCGAGGCCCGATGAAGCGTACCGCGCGCGCGACGTCGCCGGCGCGCTTCGGTGCCCTGCTGTGCTGCGCGGTCGTGCTCGGGTGCGTCGAGATCGGCCGAGCTCAGGCGACCGCACCGGACGCCGCGGCGACGGCGGCCGCTGCGCGCGACTTCTCGGGCGAGCCCATCGGTGCGGTCGACGACCCCTGGGAACCGTTCAATCGCGCGATGTTCGAGTTCAACGAGGAGCTCGACGAATACGTGCTGAAGCCCGTCGCGACCGGCTGGGACTTCGTGCTGCCACGTCCCGTGCAGCGCGGCGTCGACAACTTCTTTGACAATCTCAAGTTTCCGGTGAGGTTCGTGAACGACCTCCTCCAGGGCGAGCTGGATCCCGCCGCGATCACCCTGTCTCGCTTCGCCGTCAACACGACCGTGGGGATCGGCGGGATCTTCGACTGGGCGTCGGACATGGGCCTGCCCAAGCACAGCTCGGACTTCGGACAGACGCTCGGGCGGTGGGGCGTACCACCCGGACCCTACATCGTCTGGCCGGTATTCGGCTCCTCGAATCCGCGCGATACGGTGGGACTGGTGGCGGACTCGTACCTCGACATCGCGACGCTGTTCGGCGACCTCTGGACCCTCGCCGGCGCCCGGGTGGTGCAGACCGTCAACACCCGCTCGCTGCTGCTCGACGACGTCGATGCCGCACGCGCGGCGTCCCTCGATTTCTACATCGCCGTGCGCAGCGCGTACACGCAGCGCCGCCAGCGCCTCATCGGCGGCGAGTCGGAGACCGAGCGCGGCACCGACGACGAGCTCTATTTCCCGGACTATTCGGACGAAGAGGTTTTGCCATGAAGGCAACGAGGGCGCTGCTGCCGTTCGTCGCGCTGCTGGCGACGATCGCGTGGACGGCCGTCATTGCGGGCGCGCAGCAAAGTGCGCGCGCCTTCATCCAGGAAACCACGGACGAGGTGCTCGTGGTGCTGAAGGACGGCTCGCTGCCGTCCAAGCAGAAGCTGCGGCGCATCGAGGACATCGCCTACGCGCGCTTCGACTTCGACACCATCTCGCGCCTGGTTCTCGCACGCAACTGGCGCAAGCTCAGCCCGGAACAGCAGCAGCAATTCATCGAGGAGTTCAAGCGGCACCTCTCGGTGACGTACGGCAGGAACATCGAGAACTACCGCAACGAGACCATCGAAATCACGGGGGATCGCGAGGAAGCGCGCGGCGACTGGACCGTCAAGACAAAGGTATTGCGGTCGGACGGCGACGACATCCTGGTGGACTACCGGCTGCGCAAGTCGAGCGACGACTGGAAGGTCATCGACGTGGTGATCGAGCGCGTGAGCCTGGTCGCGAACTTTCGCTCGCAGCTCCAGGACATCATCGCGAGCCGGGGCCCCGATGAGATGCTTCGCCTCCTGCGCGAGAAGAACGCGTCCGGCGAGAGCATTCTGCCGAACGAGGGGAAGCCCGAGTCCGGCGCGGCGACGCGAAGCTGACGCCTTCCGATCGGCCTCGCCCGCCTCAGCTGCGCTTCCTCCAGACCGGGCGCCGCTTCTCGAGAAACGCGTCGATGCCCTCGCGCGCGTCGTCCGAGCCCGCGTTGGCGCACATCGCCTCGGTCGCGACGCCGTACGCGTCGCACTCGGGCAACGCGAGCTGCCGGTAGAAAGCGCGCTTGCCGAGCGCGATCGTATCCGCGCTCGCGGCGACGATTGCGTCGGCAAGACGGCCGACCTCGTCGTCGAGCCGCTCGCCGGGCACTACCCGGTTCACGAGGCCCCATGCGAGCGCGGTCGCCGCGTCGACCGGCGCACCGGTCAGCAGCATCTCGAGCGCGCGCTTGCGTCCGACGGCGCGAACCACCGGGACGGCGGGGGTCGAGCAGAACAGACCTATCGTCACACCGGGCGTCGCGAACGTGGCGCCGTCCGCTGCGACGGCGAGGTCGCACGCGGCGACGAGCTGACAGCCGGCCGCGGTCGCCACGCCGTGCACCCGAGCGATCACCGGCTGGGGGACCTGCTGCAGGCGCAGCATGACGCGCGAGCACAGCGCGAACAGACGCTCCACCGCCTCGGGCGCGGCGCTACGAATCTCCTGCAGATCGTGCCCAGCGCTGAAGGCAGGACCGTTGCCGGCGAGCACGATGACCCGCGTCTCGCGCTCGGCGGCGCAGCGGTCGAGCGCGCCGAGAAGCTGCTCCAGCAGATCGTGTGACAGCGCATTGCGCCGTCGCGGCCGGTTGAGCGTCAACCGGGTGATCGAGCCGGGCTCGTGGAGCAGGACCGGCTCATCGTCGCGGAGCTCGCGCACTGCCATGCCGAGCGGCTTAGCATCTCCACCGCCATCCGGTCATCCTCCGCGCTGGCGCATTTACGATACAGTACGTGTCGCACGTGCGAGACAGTGAGAAGGCCAATCGACACTGTCCGGTGGCGCGGATGCTGTCCTGCGGCCCGGATTGCGTCGTCCGCACCGGACAGCGGCGTCCTCCTCGCGCGGCATCGAACGGCGGCTAGCGTGCCGACTCGTCCTTCTCGCGCCGCGCCATGTCCTCGGAAACCGCTGATGGAGCCTGAGGATAGCACCGTGAGCGCAGGTCGCCGTCGCCGGGATCGAGGGGGATCCAGTGCTCGCGCCCGGCTTGCCGTCGGGTACGGGAATCCGTCGAAAACGAGGGTCCTCGTCGTTGCGTCAGCATGGCAGTTCACCCCTGGCGAAATGCAGCCGACGCTTACGCTGCAAGATCGGCGCCGCGTAGAACTACGTATGCGACGCCACTCTCGCGCCCGGTGGTGGGCGCTGCGTTGCCGTTGGCGGACGGGGCGAAACTGACGCTAGGTCAAGCGACTGCGGACGAGGCCGACTGCTCGCCGAAGCGGGCGGGCGCTGCCTGCACGGCGTTCGCCGCTTCCCGTTGGCGCGCCTCGACGATCATGGTCTTTATCGTCCGGTGGCAGCTGCCGCAGCCGTCGCCCGCGCCACAGGCCTCGGTGACCTGCTGGCGGGTCCGCGCACCTGCTGCGATGCAGGCACGAACCCGCTTCTCCGAGACCCCCTGGCACAGGCAAACGACCATGCGCCACCACTATCGAAATTGAAAGTCACTTTCAAGTCGTTTTCGCCACCGCCGGCATTTTTCGCATCGCGGTCAGTGGAAATCGTGCGACCGTGGGGTCGGACCCGGCAGCGGCAGCCCCCGCATGCGGCGGGCCTCGAGGTGCACGACGCCCTGCTGGCGCTGCAGCCTGCCCTCGACGACCAGTAGCGGCGAGGTGTGCAGCTCGACCCGGAACTCGGCGTAACGGTCGGGCATCACCACGACGTTGCCGGTGCCGGTCTCGTCCTCCAGTGTCAAGAAGCAGAGGCCTTTCGCGGTGCCAGGACGCTGACGGACGATGACCAGGCCCGCGGTCTTGAGCCACGTCCCGTCCGACCGCTCCTGCAGGCGCTCGAGCGGTACGATCCCCTGGCGATCCAGCCTGGGCCGCAGGTGGGCGAGCAGGTGCGGCCCGGTCGTGATGCCGCTCGCTCGATAGTCGGCGAGCGTGGTCTCGAGGGGCGTCATGGCGCGCGGCCGAGCCCTCGCCGGTCGCGGAGCGAGCCCGGAGTACAACGGCTCCTTCGCCAGCACCCCGCTCACCTGCCAGAGCGCCGCCCGTCGCGACCGGCCCGCAATCGTTGCCAGCGCGCCGAGCTCGGCGAGCGTTGCGAGCTCGCGCTCGAGCAGCCCGGCGCGCCGGGCCAGGTCGCCGACGTCGCGAAACGGCGCCTCGGCGCGGGCGCGCACCAGACGCTGCGCCGCCGCTTCCCGCATCCCGCGCACGAAGCTCAAGCCGATTCGCACCGCGGCGCGTGCGCGCCCGTTGCGCCCCGCAACCTCATCGCCGTCCGGCGGGTGCTCGATCGTCGAGTGCCATGACGAGTGCCCGACGTCGATCGGCAGGACGCACACGCCGTGCCGCTCGGCGTCCTTCACCAGCGTCGCCGGGTGGTAGAAGCCCATCGGCCAGGCGTTGAGCAGGGCGCACAGGAAGGCCTCCGGGTGATGCGCCTTCAAGTACGCAGACGCGTAGGCGAGCAGGGCGAAGCTCGCGGCGTGCGATTCGGGAAAGCCGTACAGGGCGAACGAAGTGATGCTGCGCACGATGTCGTCGGCGCGCTCGTCCACGATATCGTGCGCCGCAAGGCCGGCGCGCAGCTTCTGCTCGATCGCGCGCATACGCTGCACCGAGCGCTTGAAGCCCATTGCTCGTCGGAGCTCCTCGGCTTCCCCTCCCGTGAAGCCTGCGACGGTCATCGCGATGCGCAACAGCTGCTCCTGGAACAGCGGTACGCCGAGCGTGCGGCGCAGGATCGGCTCGAGCAGCGGGTGCGGGTACGTGACCGGCTCGCGGCCCGCCCGCCGGTTCAAGTACGGGTGCACCATCTGGCCGACGATCGGGCCGGGACGGATGATCGCGACCTCGACCACGAGGTCGTAGAAGTTGCGCGGCTTGAGACGCGGCAGCGTCGCCATCTGCGCGCGGGACTCGATCTGGAACACGCCGATCGTGTCCGCACGGCGGATCATCGCGTACGTCTTCGCGTCGTCCTGCGGCAGCTTCGCGAGATCCAGCCCGACCCCGTCGGCCTCGTGCGCGAGCGGGATCGCCTCCTCGAGCACCGCCATCATCCCGAGCCCGAGCAGGTCGATCTTGATCAAGCCGAGGTCGGCGCAGTCGTCCTTGTCCCACTGCACGACCGAGCGCCCCGGCATGCTGGCCGGCTCCAGCGGGACGATCTCGTCGAGCCGTCCGGCCGCGACCACCATGCCGCCCGAATGCTGTCCGAGGTGGCGCGGCAGGCCCTGCATCGCCTGTACGCAGCGGATCAGCAGCCGTACGCGCTGCGACGCGACGTCGACGCCGCCCGCAGCGAGCTGCGCCGCGAGCGTATCGTCCTGATCGCGAAAGCCGTGGTGCGCGAGCAGCTTGCTGAGCCTCTCGATCTCCGGCTCGGGGAAGCCGAGCGCCTTGCCGGCGTCGCGCAGCGCGCTGCGAACGCGATAGGTGATCACGTTCGCCGTCATGGCGACCCCCGAGCCGATGGTGCGATTCTCGCTCGAGCGCGCCGCCCCCTGCGGGCCGTAGCGCCGGTAGACGTACTGGATGACCTCCTCGCGATGGTCGCCGGAAGGCAGGTCGAGGTCGATGTCGGGCCACTCGCCGCGCTCCTCGGAGAGGAAGCGCTCGAAGAGCAGGTTCATCCCGACCGCGTCGACCGCGGTGATGCCGAGCGCGTAGCAAACGGCGCTGTTCGCAGCGGAGCCCCTGCCCTGGACGAGGATCCCGCGCTCGCGGCAGAAGCGCACGATGTCCCAGACGATCAGAAAGTAACCCGCCAGGTCGAGCTTGCCGATCACCGTGAGCTCGTGCTCGAGCTGCCTCGCCACCCGTGCGGACAGCGGGTCGCCGTAGCGCTCCCGCGCACCGAGGTACGTCAAGTAACGCAAGTGACCGATCGTCGATTCGCCGGGCGGCAGCGGGTACTCGGGGAAACGGTAGCCGAGGTCCGAAAGCGTGAACTCGCAACGCTCGGCGACGGCGAGCGTCGCCGCGACCGCCCGCGGCATGTCGCGAAAGCGCGCCGCCATCTCGCTCGGCGTCACCAAGTGCCGCTCGGCGTTCACGGCCAAGAGCCGCCCGGCGGCGTCGAGGCGGGTCCTCGCGCCGAGGCAGCAGAACACGTCGAGCACGGGGCGCTCCTCCTCGCGCGCCATGCCGACGTCGCCCGACGCGACGAGCGGCACGCGCAGCAGGCTCGCGAGATCGCGCAGCGCGCGAGTGCGCCGCTCGACCCGCTGATCGGCGCTGCGCTGGACGTCGATCCAGAGCCGTCCCGGGAACAGCCCGTGCAGGCGCTTTCCCAGGCGCCCGGCCGCCAAGGCGTCGCGCCGGCGCAGCGCGTTGGTGAGCGGGCTCGACGGTCCACCGGCGAGACAGACGAGTCCCCGCGCATGCTCCTCGATCTCGTCCAGCGTCACCGTGCTGACCCCCTTCGGGGCGCGCGCGTGTCCCAGGGTCAGGAGCTTGCACAGGTTGCGGTATCCCGCTCGCGACTCGACCAGCAGCAGCAAGCGCGACGGCGCGCCCGGACCGTCGTCGGCGAGGCTGACGTCCGCTCCCACCAGGGGCCGAACGCCGGCTTTGTGCGCCGCCGTCCAGAACCGGGGCGCGCCGTAGACGCCGTCACGGTCGCCGAGCGCGAGCGCGTCGTGGCCGAGCCGCCCGGCGATCTCGGCGAGGTCCTCGGGCGTCGAGGCACCCTCGAGGAACGAGAACGCGCTGCGGCAGCGTAGCTCGACGTACGGCACGTGACGCGACATGAGCGGGAAGGGTCGACTTTCGTCTTTTGTTCGCTGCGAGGCAAGGCCTGCTGCGGCGGGCGGGCCCTTGTGCCGGCGTGGCGTTGTCGGTACGCGGGCGCTCATGTCCGAGGCGCTGCACCGGAAGTCGGTCGCGGAGCTCGCGCGGCTGGTGTCGCGCCGCGACGCGTCGCCGCGCGAGGTGGTCGAGCACTTCGTGCGCCGCATCGAGAGCGAGAACCCGCGCCTCAATGCGTTCGTCACCGTGTGCGCCGACTCGGCGCTGCGCCGCGCGGACGAGCTCACCGAGGAGCTTGCGCACGGCACGTACCGCGGCCCACTGCACGGCATCCCGGTCGCAATCAAGGACCTCACCGACACGGCCGGAGTCCGCACGACGTACGGCTCGAAGCTGTTCCGTGATCACGTTCCGGCAGAGGACGCGGAACCCGTTCGCCGCCTGCTCGCGGCCGGCGCGGTCATCGTGGGCAAGACCAACACGCACGAGTTCGCATTCGGCACGACGACGAACAACCCGCATTTCGGCGCGACGCAGAACCCGTGGCGCACGGGTCACGTGCCAGGCGGCTCGAGCGGCGGCTCGGGAGCAGCGATCGGCGGCGGCCTCGCCCCGCTCGCGACCGGAACGGACACCGGAGGCTCGATCCGAATTCCGAGCGCCGCATGCGGCTGCGTCGGCATCAAGCCGAGCTACGGCCGAGTCAGCTTGCGCGGCACGTATCCGCTCGCCACGACCCTCGACCACATCGGTCCACTCGCGCGCACCGCGGAGGATTGCGCGCTCGCCCTCGGAGCGCTGGCCGGCTTCGATCGTGAGGACCCGAGCTCCCGCGACCTACCGGCCGAGGACTTCGGGCGGGACATCGGGCGTTCGCTGCGCGGGCTTCGCATCGGCGACGCGCCCGCGTACCGTCCGATGCCGGCGTCGGAGTCGGTTCTTGCGGGGCACGCTGCGGCCCTGCGTACGCTGCGGGAACTCGGAGCAGAGGTCGTCGAGGTCGTGCTGCCCGACGCGCAGCAGGTGAACGCGGCCACGAGCATCCTCCTGCTCGCCGAGTCCTACGCGCAGCATGCGGAGCTGCTCGCCGCGAGCCGTGACGCGTACGGCGCCGACGTGCGAGAGCAGCTCGAGATGAGCGCGGGCATCGACGTTCCAGCGCTCATCCGCGCACAGCACGCTCGCGAGCGCATCGCGCGTACCGTCGGCGAGCTGCTGACGCACGACATCGACGTGCTGCTCCTGCCGACGATGGCGGTCACCGCGCCGCTGATCGGTGAGACCACCGTGGACATCGACGGCAACGCCGTCCCGATCGCCCCGGCGATGGCGTCGTACACGCTGTTGCACAATGCGACGCGGCTGCCGACGGTCGCGGTACCGACCGGCCTCGACGGTGACGGCCTGCCGACGAGCGTGCAGCTCACCGCCGCGGACGGCCGAGAAGCGCTCGCGCTCGGCGTCGCGCACGCGCTCGAGACCGCGCTGTGGCCGCACTCGCGGCGCTGGCCCGGCGAGACCCGCGCTCGCTGACCGCTCGCGCCTACTTGCTCGGTGCAGGCGTGGGCTTCGGCCCCGACAGGCTCGCCTTGGTCTCCGCACCCGCCGGAGCGCCCGGCTTGCCCGCGCCGATCAGCTTGCCTTCGGCGTCGCGAAGCTGAACGGCCTTGCCGTCGACGATCACCGCTGTCGCGACGAGCATCGGACGCTCGCTCTTGAGCATCGTGCCCTCGAGCTCGACCGACTCGCCGTTGCGCAACGAGAGCCCCTTCTCGTCACAGTAGTCGTCCGGCGCCACCAGCGCGGTCACCTTAGGACCATTCTCGCGCTCGATGAGGAGCCGCACCGGCCCTTTGCGACCGCGCGACGAGCGCACGATCTTCCCCTTGATCCGCGTCGTCGGACCCTTCGCCGCGATCACCGGCAAGCGGGGCTTGTCCTTCGCCGCCTCGGCCGACGGCTGCGGTGCCGGCTGGGGCGAGGCCTCGGCGCCCGCTTGCGAGGCGGCGAGCGGCAGCAGCGCGGCGAGCGTCGCGACGGCGAGGCCAGGAGCGAGGCGCGGAGCGAAGCGTGTTGCGGTCTTCATCGCGGGCCAACGTATGGAGCGGCTGGACGACTGTAAAGCGGCGCGCCCGTCGGAGTGCGACGGCGCGCCGGTCGCTCGGCTAGACCGAGCGCCGGCCCAGGAAACGCAGGATCCGCTCGGGAGCGTCGCCGAGGATCGCCGGGCCGTGGCTCGGAACGACGTCCGCGCAGCCGAGGTTCGCGAGTCGCTCCATCGACGCCTCCGCCAGCGCACGGTCCAGCGTGACGCCCGGGATCGGATCGTGGCCGATCTCGCCCCGCACGTTGAACAGACCGTCGGCGCAGAGCAAGACGCAATCGTCCTCGTGCAGCAAGCCGATCTGCCCCGGCGTATGACCGGGGATGTCGACGACCCGGAGCCCGTGGACGCGGTCGTCGGCGGCGACGGTCCTCGCCACGCGCACGGGCTCGACGCGGTGCCCGTGCGTCCAGCGGTTGAGCGTCAGCACGACGCGCGGCAGGACGCGGGACGCGGCACGCGCCAGCGAGCGCCCCTCGAGGAACGGCTTCTCGACCTCCGAGGCGACGATCTCCGCGCCGGTGTGTCGAGCGAGAAACGCCGCGCCACCGACGTGATCCGCGTGCGCGTGCGTCAAGACGATGTGCGTGATGTGATTGGGACGCGGCAGCGACTCCGCGGCCGTGAGGATCGCGTAGTGCCACCCCGGGAACCCCGCGTCGACGAGCAGCAGGCCGTGCTCGTGGCGGACGAGAAAGGCGGCGACCTGGAAGCGGCCGTGCAGATCGACGGCTGCAATGTGCCGGCTGATCGGACGCAGCCGCGCGACGGGCATCGCCGGGCTTTAGTGGCTGGTCGCCGATCGGGCAAGCCGCCGGCGGCGGCCGTCGCTCAGCTTCCGCGTGACGCGCGGGTCGCCGCGAGCGTCTGTGCGACAACGTCGCGGAGCGCCGCGGGTGGGCACGGCTTGGTCAGGTAATGCGAGCAGCCCGCGGCGAGGGCACGGTCCCGTACGACGCCCTGGGTGAGCGCGGTGAGCGCGACCACGGGCACCGCTGCGAGCGTCGGTCGCGCCTTCAGTTGCCGCGTCACCTCGACCCCGTCCATGCCCGGCAGCGTGATGTCGACCAGAACGAGGTCGGGAAGCATCCTCGCCGCGACGTCGAGCGCCTCGACGCCGTCGGATGCCTCGATGACGGTATAGCCTTCGCGCCGCAGCGTTCCGGCGACCACCCCGCGCATCTCGCGATCGTCATCGACCACCAAGACCCGTTGCTCGCGCGTCATCATGGCTCCGAACCTCCGCAGCGCGCGTCTGGCTGCGCACGTACCTGGCTTCGCTGGACCTGGAATGTCGATGGAATGCCCGTGATCGCCCGTCGTACGGCATTGGCGGCGGCTCGCCGGACTGCAATCCCTATGCCCCGGACCGGCGCTTCGCTCCGCGTTCCGGCGCACGAGGCGTGTCGCAAGCGTGCAAGACGGGCTCAAGAGTTGCGCGCCTGCCGTGCACTCGGCGCAGCGGCAGCGGGTTGAGATCGACGCGTCCGTGGGCTAACGACAGCGGCCATATGGCGCAGGATCATCAGGTCATCCTCGGAGCGATCGTCCGTTCGATCGACAAGAAGCTCGAGTGGGAGGCGATCGCGTCGCAGGGCGACCTGGTGCGCCTGACGCTGCGCCAGCCACACGGTGGCGAGGCGAGCATGGACGTCCGGCGCAGCGAGATCGCCGACGCGCTCGAGGACAACGTCGCACGCAACCGGCTCCGCGAGCGGGTGAAGCGCGCGCGCAAGAGAATCCTCGACAGCCGCCCGCCGTACATGCCGTGGCGACTACCAAAGATCGAGCCGATCGGTGCCCCGGGTCCGCGCTCCGGCTGGGGACCGCCGCGCCGCTGAGCGGGTTGGCGGCGCCGTGCTCGAGCTGCGCGGCGCAACTTCGCGACGGAGGTATTTGACACGCCGTCGTCCGCTCGCTACCGAGACTGTCGCGGGGTGGAGCAGTCCGGTAGCTCGTCGGGCTCATAACCCGAAGGTCGTAGGTTCAAATCCTACCCCCGCAACTCGAAACGCGCAGTAGGCTTCCCCCGACTTTGAAACAAACGGACCGGCTTGAGGCACACATTTCCCCGTTAATTCGCAAGGATAGGCCGGCTTTGAGCGAAGCAGCCCGTGTTACTAGGCGGCCTAGGATTTACGGGCGTTTTCCTCGA
>JBFMAS010000654.1:0-21194 GCA_040755575.1 Thermodesulfobacteriota bacterium | reverse complement strand
CCGTGACGGCCGCGGTCTGCGCCGCCCTCGCGCTCGCCGCGGCGCTGCGCGCGCGCCAGCTACGCCGCCGTCTCGCCGCGGCGCAGGACGCGGCACGACGCGAGACCGAGCACCGCGAGCGGCTCGAGGACGACCTGCGCCGGCTCGACGACGCGCTCGCCGAAGCCTTCGAGAACGCGCCCTACGGCCAGCACTCGCTCGACGCGGACGGCGTGCTCGTCGCGATCAACGAGACGGAGCTGCGGCTGCTCGGCTACGAGCGCTCCGAGGTCGTCGGCCGCAAGTTCTCAGATCTGCTGACCGAGCCGAGCAAGAAGCGCTTCGCCCGCGAGTTCCCGCGCTTCAAGGAGCACGGCCGCATCGACGACGCGCAGTTCGACCTCGTGCGCAAGGACGGCTCGGCGCTGCCGGTCGTGCTGAGCTCGCGAGCCGTCCGTGACGCGCGCGGCAGCTTCGTGCGCAGCCAGGCCGTCGTCGCCGTGGACCGCGGCCGACAGCTGCCCGAGGACGCTCTGCAGAGCGCCTACTCGGAGCTCGAGCGCCGCGTCCAGGAGCGCACGGCGGAGCTGAGCGCGGTGATCGCGACGCTGCGCGACGAGATCGAGGAGCGCGAGCGCGCCGAGGAGCTGCTGCGGCAGAGCGAGGCGCGCGCGCGCGCCGTCATCGACTCGTCGATCGACGGCATCGTCACGATCGACGAGAGCGGCATCGTCGAGACCCTGAACCCCGCGGCCGAGCGGATCTTCGGCTGGCAGGAGCACGAGATCGCCGGGCGCAACGTCGCAGCGCTCATGCCGGAGCCGTACGCGTCGCAGCACGACGAGCACCTGCGCCGCTACCGCGCGACCGGCGAGCGCCACATCGTCGGCTCGCGGCGCGAGCTGGCGGGGCGCCGGCGCGATGGGACGACCTTCCCGATGGAGATCGCGGTGAGCGAGCTCTACCTCGGCCCGCGTCGCCTGTTCCGCGGCACCGTGCGCGACCTGACCGAGGCCAAGCGCGCCGCCGAGCGCCTCGCACAGCTCCAGCAGCAGCTCCGGCGCAACGAGGTGATGGCGACCATCGGCTCGTTGGTCGCGGGCTTCGCGCACGAGGCGCGCAATCCGCTGTTCGGCATCTCGGCCGTGCTCGACGCGTTCACCGCCCGCTTCGGCGACCGCGAGGAGTACGGCGAGCACCTGGCGTTGCTGCGTCGCGACGTGAAGCGGCTGAACGACCTGATGCACGACCTGCTCGAGTTCGGCAGGCCGACGGCCGAGCTGCACGTCGGGTCGCTGCGACCCGTCGTCGAGGACGCCGTCGCCCAGTGCGGCACGCTGTCGCGCCAGAGCGGCGTCGCGCTCGAGGCGGACCTGCCGCAGGACGAGCTGCGGGTGCGAATGAACGACCGCCTCGTGCGCGCGTTCCAGAACGTGCTGCAGAACGCGATCCAGTTCTCGCCGGGCGGCAGCACGGTGCGCATCGAGACCGAGGTCGTGGCCGGCGGCAACGGAGACCGGGTGGTCGAGTGCCGCTTCCGTGACAGCGGCCCCGGGCTGCGGCCGGACGACCTGCCGCGGCTGTTCGAGCCGTTCTTCACGCGCCGGGCCGGCGGCACGGGCCTCGGCCTCGCGATCGTGCAGCGCATCGTCGAGGAGCACGGCGGCACGGTGGCCGCGATGAACCAGCCCGCGGGCGGCGCGCTGATCTGCGTCCGTCTGCCGCTGACCGCGTGAGGCGCGAGAGGAGGAGGCGTCGTTGGCAAACCGGATCCTGCTCGTCGACGACGAGGACGCCGTCCGCTTCGGCGTCCGCGAGTTCCTGCGCAGCCGCGGCTACGAGGTCGACGAGGCCGAGAGCTGCGCGCGAGCCGAGGAGCTGTTTCGCGGCGCGCCGCCCGACGCGGCGCTGCTCGACCACCGCCTGCCCGACGGCACCGCCCTCGACCTCCTGCCGCGGCTGCGCAGCATCGATCCGTCGGTGCCGCTCGCCGTGCTGACCGGCCACGGGTCGATCGACCTCGCGGTGGAGGCCGTCAAGCAAGGAGCAGATCAGTTCCTCACCAAGCCGATCGAGCTGCCCGCGCTGCTCGTCATCCTCGAGCGGATGCTCGAGAAGCACCGCAGCCAGCGCCGTCAGCTCGCCGAGGACGTGCGGCGGCTGAAGCACTCGCCGGACCCCTTCCTCGGCACGACCAGGGCGATCCGCAGGCTCGCCGAGGACGCGCGGCGCGTGGCCGGCGCGGACCGGCCCGTCCTCATCCAGGGCGAGACCGGCTCCGGCAAGGGCGTCCTGGCGCGCTGGCTGCACGAGAGCGGGCCGCGCGCGCAGGAGGCGTTCGTCGACCTGAACTGCGCGGGCCTCGCCCCGGAGCTGGTCGAGAGCGAGCTCTTCGGCCACGAGCGCGGCGCGTTCACCGGCGCGGTGAGCGGCAAGCAGGGAATGCTCGAGATCGCCCACCGCGGCACGGTGTTCCTCGACGAGATCGGCGACCTCGGCGCCTCGGTGCAGCCGCGGCTGCTGAAGGTGCTCGAGGAGAGCCGCTTCCGGCGCGTCGGCAGCGTCCGCGACCGCCAGGTCGACGTCCGCTTGCTCAGCGCGACGCACCGGGACCTGCTGCAGGCGTCGCAGGAAGGCCGCTTCCGTGCCGACCTCTACTACCGCATCAGCACGATCACGTTGTGGGTGCCGCCGCTGCGCGAGCGCCTCGACGACATCGAGCTCCTCGCCGCGGACCTGCTCGAGCGCATCACCGCGGACCTCGGACGGCGCGGCATCGAGCTCGGGGGCGACGCGCTGGACGCGCTGCGGCGCTACCCCTGGCCCGGCAACGTCCGCGAGCTGCGCAACGTGCTCGAGCGCGCCGTGCTGCTGAGCTCAGGGAGCAGGATCACGAGCCGCGATCTGCGCTTCGAGTCCCGGCCGGACCACGCCCCGCCGAGCGCCGCGAGCGACGCGGGCGGCGAGACGACCAAGATGACGCTCCTCGAGATCGAGCGCCGCCACATCGAGGCCGTCCTGGTCGAGGAGAACGGCCACGTCGGCCGGGCGGCCGTGCGCCTCGGCATCCCGCGCAGCTCGCTCTACCAGAAGGTCGCCAGGCTCGGCATCGCCGTGCCCCGTCGCTGACGCCGAGGAGCGTCCGCGTCCCGGTTCTGGAATCCGGATCCGGGACGCGCCCGCGCCGCGGCCGGCGCGGGGAAAAGTCCCCACGGTGCGGGACTTCCTTCGCGCCCGCGGCTGGCACCAGGCGTGCTCTTTCCGGCTCGCGTGACCAGCCGGGAAAGAGAAGCGGAGCGGTGCGGTGTGCGGAGGATCCTCCTGGTCGACGACGAGGAGTCCGTCCTGTTCGCCATGCACCAGTACTTCGACCTGCGAGGACACGAGGTGCACCGCGCCGCCGACTCGGAGAGCGCACAGCGCCTGCTCGACGAGATGCCCTTTGCGTGGGTGGTCACCGACCTCCACCTGACGCCGGCGCGCGAGGGGAACGGGCTCGCGGTCGCGCGCAAGGCACGCAGCGCCGGCGCCGAGCGGGTCGTCCTGCTCACCGCGCATCGCACGCCGGCCCTCGACCACGAGGCGGAGCTCGCCGGGATCGACCGCGTCGTCGCGAAGCCGGTCACGCTGCCGGACCTCGAGCGGCTGCTCGAGGGAGGCGGGAGCCCCGCATGATCATGCTCCTTCCCCCGCCACAACGACCGTCGCGCGCCTCACGCCGGGCGCGGACGAGGTGCGAGGATCGGGCCGACGCGAGCATCGGCAAGGCGCTCGCCTCGGTCAGCCAGCAGCTCATGCGGACCCTCGCCCGCCCTGCGCTGATCGACGAGCTCTGCCGCGTCGCCGCCGAGGCGCTCGACTGCGTCGCCAGCAGCACGCTCCTGCGCGAGCACGGCAGCCGCAGCTTCCTGCCCGTCGCCGCCTACGGCGACGCCCGCCGCTTCGCGCAGCTCGCGGATACCGCACCGGCCGGTCTGTCGGCCACGATCGCGCGGCTCGGCACGGACGACGTCGTCGAGACCGAGATCCCGGGCGAGGGTCATGCCGTGGGCGGCGAGCCGACCCGCTGGCTCGCGATCGCGCTCAGGGGCGTCGACGGGCCGTGCGGGATCCTGTTCGTCGGCCGCATGGGCGCTGCGACACCGTTCTCCGCGACGCAGCGCCGCATCGCGGAGGGAATCTCGCGCATCGCCTCGATCGCGCTCGAGAACGCGCGCCTGGTCGAGGAGCTCGAGCGTGCGAATCGCGTCAAATCAGACTTCGTCGCGACCATGTCGCACGAGCTGCGCACGCCGCTGCACATCATGCTCGGCTACCTGAGCCTGCTCGCCGACGGCGACTTCGGACCGCTGTCCGACAGCCAGCGCGAGGTGCTCGGCCTGGTCGACCGCAACGCGCACGCGTTGCTCGAGCTCGTGCAGGATACGCTGGATCTGAGCCGCCTCGAGCGCGAGAGCTTGCCGCTCCACCGACGCGAGGTGCAGCCGGCCGACCTGCTCGAGTCGCTGCGCCGCGACACGGAGAGGCTGCCGCGGGAGGACGCCGTGTCGCTGCGCTGGCGGGCGGACGAAGGGCTGCCCACGCTGCTCACCGACGCCGGCAAGCTCAAGCTCGCGCTGCGCAACCTGGTGTCGAACGCCTGCAAGTTCACCGCGTCCGGGTCGGTCACCGTGTCGGCGCAGCTCTGCGGCGACGGCGTCGAGTTCTCGGTCGCCGACACGGGCATCGGCATCCCGCCGGAATCGTTCGAGAAGATCTTCGAGCCCTTCACGCAGCTCGGCGCGACGACGACGCGCCGCTACGGCGGCGTCGGCATGGGGTTGTACATCGCGCGGCGGCTCACCGACCTGCTCGGCGGAACGATCGGCGTGACGAGCCGCTCCGGCGAGGGCTCCACGTTCAACATCTGGATCCCGAGCATGGGATTCGTCGCCAACGGCACGGGCCACGAGGCCGCGTCGCCCGCGGCTTCAGCCGAGTCTTCGGGAGGAGTCTTGCAGTGAACCATCCGCTCCATCACGGGTCCGCCACCGCCGTACAGCCCGCACGCTGCCCGCCCGCCCCGCAGCTCATCGGTGAGCATCCGCTGATGCAGCAGATCCGCAGGCTCGTGAGCCGCGTCGCGACGACCGACGTCACCGTGCTGGTGCACGGTGACAGCGGCACGGGCAAGGAGGTCGTCGCTCGCATGATCCACGCCCAGAGCGCGCGCGCCGACCAGCCGTTCATCGCGGTCAACTGCGGTGCGATCCCCGCCGAGCTGCTCGAGTCCGAGATGTTCGGTCACGAGCGCGGCTCGTTCACCGGCGCCGTCGCCGCGCGAGCCGGGATGTTCCAGCTCGCGCACGGCGGCACGATCTTCCTCGACGAGGTCTCGGAGATGAGCCCGGCGCTGCAGGTCAAGCTGCTGCGCGTCGTGCAGGAGCGCGAGGTGCGCCCCGTCGGCTCCGACCGCAGCGTGAGGGTGGACGTTCGCATCGTCGCCGCGACGAACAAGGACCTCGAGCGGGAGATCGCCGCGGGACGCTTCCGCGAGGACCTCTACTACCGGCTCAACGTCGTGCCGATCTCGATGCCGCCGCTGCGCGAGCGACGCTCCGACGTCCCCTTGCTCGTCGAGCACTACCTCGAGCGCCACACGCGGCGGCACCACCGCGAGGGGGTGCGCGTCACCGAGGAGGCGATGGTGCACCTGTGGGAGTACGACTGGCCGGGCAACGTGCGCGAGCTCGAGAACCTGCTTGAGCGTCTCGTCATCCTGTGCGAGGGCGAGGTCGTCCGCGCCGAGGACCTGCCGCCCGCGCTCCGTACCTTCATCTCGCGGCGCGCCATCCCCGACGTGAAGCTGAGCGAGGCGGGCGTCGACCTGAACAGCGTCGTCGAGGAGTTCGAGAACGGGCTGATCCGCAAGGCGCTCGACCGCACGGGCGGCAACAAGCAGGCCGCGGCGCGCCTGCTCGGCGTCAATCGCACGACGCTGGTCGCGAAGCTGCGCCGGCGGGAGGACCTGTTCGGGCCGCTCGGGCGCGTCGACGACGACCAGCCGCTGCAGGTCTGCGCGTAGGCTTCAGGGGATCACCCCGCGCTCCTTGAGCGCGGCGATCTCGGGCCAGTCGCGGCCGAGCTCGAGCAGCACCTCCTCCGTGTGCTGCCCGGCTTCCGGCGCGCTGCGCGCCGCCTCCCACGGCGTGCCGAGGAAGTCGACCGGCGTCGCGAGCTGCTCCGGCAGACCGGCGGCGGCGTCGAACGGCACGATGCCGCCTGCGGCGCGCACCTGCGGGTCGTTCGCGATGTCGTCGCAGTTCTGCACCGGCGCCCACCAGACGTTCTCGCGCGCGAAGATCTCCGCCCACTCGGCGAGCGACCGCTTCGCGATCTCCGCGTCGAGGATGCGCACCACCTCGGGGCCGTTCTCGCGCCGCGCGACGATGTCGGCGGTGCGCGGGTCGGTGACGAGGTCCGGGCGCCCGAGCGCACGACAGACGTCGGGCCAGTGACGGTCGGCCTCGAGGCCGATCAGCCACAGCCACCGCCCGCAGCCGGCGCGATAGCTGTTCGCGATCGGGTTGGGCGACGCCGTGCGCGTGCCGGGCGGCGCGATGTAGCCGTAGCGCAGCCGCGTCGCGACGTCCCAGCCGACGACGTACATGCCCGTCCGCAGCAGCGACGTGACGACGTGCTGACCGCGCCCCGTGCGCTCGCGGGCGAGCAGCGCCGCGGCGATCGCCCCCGCCGCGGTGATCGCGGTCGTGTGGTCGCCCATGCCGCCGCGCTGCACCGGCGGCTCGTGCCCCTCCGGCGTCAGCATGGCCGCGACCCCGCCGCGCGACCAGAACGCACCGATGTCGTACGCTGGGCGGTCGCGGTCGGGACCGCTGACGCCGTAACCGGTCACCGAGCAGTAGACCAGGCGTGGATTGCGCGCGGCAAGCGAGTCGTAGTCGAGGCCGAGCTCGTCGAGCGCACGCGGCCGGAGGTTCGAGACGAACACGTCCGCGCGCCCGATCAGCTCCGCGGCGATCGCCCGACCGTCCTCGTGCTTGAGGTCGAGCACCACCGAGCGTTTGCCGCGGTTGTCGAGCTCGAACGGCGGGTTGAACGGCACCTCGATGCCGACCGCGGAGAGGAAGATGCCGCGGAAGGGATCGCCGCGCGGCGGCTCGATCTTGATCACGTCCGCGCCCCAGTCGCACAGCACGCCCGCCGTCGCCGGTCCGGCGACCCAGAACCCGAGCTCGACCACCTTGATGCCTTCGAGCGGTCCCGCCATGGCCCCCGATTGCCCGCGCCGCGAGGCGGCGTCAACCGCTCGGGCACCCCGCGCCTTGCAAGGCCCGCACCGCGGGTGTTGACTCTCGGCCGTGATCACCGACCCACCGCAGGCGCTCTTCGACCAGTCGACGAAGCGCGGCTCGGTCGCGACCATCGAGGAGGCGATCGCCGAGTACAAGGCCGGCCGGATGGTCATCGTCATGGACGACGAGGACCGCGAGAACGAGGGCGACCTGTGCATGGCGGCGGAGAAGGTCACTCCCGAGGCGGTCAACTTCATGGCCACCGAGGGCCGCGGCTTGATCTGCCTGCCGGTCACCGCCGAGAAGCTGCGCGAGCTCGGCCTGCCGATGATGGTGGCCGAGAACACGGCGCCGCTCGGCACCGCGTTCACGGTCTCGATCGACGCGCGCAACGGCATCGGCTCGGGGGTGTCGGCGCGCGACCGCGCGAAGACCATTCTCACCGCCGTCGCCGACGGCGCCACCCCGAGCGACATCCGCACGCCGGGTCACGTCTTCCCGCTGCGCGCGCGCGCCGGCGGTGTGCTGGTGCGCACCGGCCAGACCGAGGCCGCGGTCGACCTCGCGCGCCTCGCCGGGCTCAAGCCGGCCGCCGTGATCTGCGAGATCATGAAGGCCGACGGCACGATGGCGCGGCTCGCGGACCTGAAGCGCTTCGCCGCACGCTTCAACCTGAAGCTCGTGACGATCGCCGACCTCATCCAGTACCGCCTGCGCCACGACTCGCTGGTCCACCGGGTGGCCGAGGCACCGATCGTCAGCCGCTTCGGCGGCGAGTTCCGCGCCTACGTCTACCGCAGCGACGTCGACGGCGGCGAGCACCTCGCCCTGGTCAAGGGCGACGTCACGCCGGACGAGCCCACGCTGGTGCGTGCGCACGCGGAGTACCTGCCGGGGGACGTCTTCGGCTTCGTCAAGCGCAACACGGGCGAGCTGCTGCACCGCGCGATGCAGATCATCGCCGACGAGGGCAAGGGCGTGGTGCTCTACCTGAAGCGCGAGCAGGGCACCGAGATGTTCGCGCCGCGCGGCGACCAGGCCGCGCGCGACGAGGACGACCCGGACGTCCGCAAGCCGAGCACCATGTCGACCGCACGCCTCAAGGAGTTCCGCGAGTACGGCATCGGCGCGCAGATCCTGCGCGACATCGGCGTCGGCAAGATCCGCCTCATCAGCAACTACCGCCGCCGCCTGGTCAGCTTGCCCGGCTTCGGGCTCGAGGTCGTCGAGACGGTGCCGCTCGACGTCGCGCCGGCGGCGGCGGACGGCGCCGAAGCCGTCGCGCGCGGCCGCCGGGATCGCCGCACGCGCCCGACCCGCATCCCGGCGGTGCGCCGCGCCCGCCGCTGAGACGGGTCAGCGGCCCGGCAGGTAATCGAGGCCGATCAGGACGAACTGCGTGTCGAGGCCGCGGTTCGGCTCCTCGATGCCGGCGTTCGAGATGTGCCGCCAGCGGTAGGACAGGTTCAGCCCCAGCTGGTCGGTGAAGAAGAACTGGATGCCGCCGCCGCCGTACGAGCTGAACTCGAACGGCCCGCCGAGCTCGAGGCCCTGCAGGCCGGTGTACATGACGCCCGTCCCGGCGGTCAGGTAGGGCACGACCCACTGGCCGCGGTCGTAGGCGAGCTTGAGCACGATGGGGTGGACGCCGACCTCGACTGCGTCCTGGTGGTTGGTGACGCCCGCGATCCAGGGCTCGACCATCCACTCGAGGTTGACCCCGTGCCGGGCGAGCGGCTCGTCGATGACGTCGGGGAAGAACCAGCCGAAGCGTAGGAAGAGCGGGATCACCTGCACGTTGCCGCGCTCCGAGAAGCCGTAGCCGCTCGCGACGCCCATCTCCTGCAGCCCGCTGCGCTCGCCCGCCGCTCCGGCGGGTGACGCGAGCGGGACGAGCGCGAGGGCGACGAACAGGGCTGCGGCGAGCGACCAACGGTGCATCGTGGTATCCTTTCCGGCTGATCCGATGAAAGCGTCGCACCTAGCCCGCCGAGTGGGCCGTCGCAACGCGGTGGCGCGCGAGACGCGCCACGCGCGACCTCGCCGCGGTGGGGTCGTGCCGGCGGCTGCGCCGTTGCTTGGCCGCTGTCTGCTGGCTTTTCTCCTGCTGGCGTGCCTGCCGATGGCCGGCCACGCGACGCCCGTGCTCGAGCTCTCGGGCCGCATCGAGCCCGACCCGCAGGGCGGCGCCCGGGTGGTCGCCGTCGCGGACGTGGCGCGCGGCTACCACGTCAACGCGCACCGGCCCAGCGAGGACTTCCTGATCCCGACCGAGCTGACGCTCGCCTCGCGGGGCGTGGCCTTCGACGAGCCGCAGTACCCGACGCCGACGGCGCAGCGCTTCGCGTTCGCGGGCGACGAGCCGCTCCTGGTCTACGCGGGGCGCTTCGAGATCGTGGCGCGCGCCGCGAGCGCTCCGGCCGAGCCGGTCGAGCTCCGCCTCCGCTACCAGGCGTGCGACGACGAGCGCTGCCTGCCGCCCGCGACCGCGCTCGCCACGCTGCGCCCCGGCGACGGCAGCGTGGCGAGCGTCGCGCCCGTCGGCGCCAGCGGCAGCGCGCGCGCGGCTGCCGTCGACCCGAACGCGACGGGTCTCACGCGATGGCTCGAGGGCGCGAGCCTGCCGACGGCGCTGCTCGTCACGCTGGTCCTCGGCCTGACGCTCAACCTCACCCCGTGCGTCTATCCGCTGGTGTCGGTGACGATCGGATACTTCGGCAGCCAGTCGCGCACCACCGAGCGCGCGCGCGCCTTACCGCTCGCCGTCGCGTACGTCCTCGGCATCACGGTGAGCTTCGCCGTACTCGGCGTCAGCGCCGCTCTCTTCGGCGGCCTGTTCGGCGCCCCGTTGCAGCACCCCGCGCTGCTGATCGGCCTCGCGGTGCTGATGCTCGCCCTCGCGGGTGCGAGCTTTGGCTTCTACGAGATCCGTGCGCCCGCAGCGCTGGTGAACAAGGTCGGCGGCGCGTCCGCGGGCATCGGCGGGGCGGCCGTCATGGGTCTCACGATGGGTATCGTCGCCGCGCCGTGCATCGGGCCGGTGATCCTCGGCCTCCTGGTCTACGTCGGCGCGCAGCGCGACGCCCTGCTCGGCTTCCTGCTCTTCTTCACCCTTGGTCTCGGCATGGGTCTGCCGTACGTGCTGCTCGCGTCGGCCGCCGGCGCGATCCGCAGGCTGCCGCGCTCGGGCGAGTGGCTGGCGTGGGTCAACCGGCTGTTCGGCACGCTGCTGGTCGGCATGGCCCTATACTTCGTCTCGCCCTTGCTCGACGGTGCCGTGCTGCGCGTCGCGGTGCCGCTCTATCTCGCGGCCGCGGGCCTGTACCTCGGCTTCGTCGAGCGCTCGGCGCGGGCGGTGCGCTGGTTCAGCGTCGGACGCCGGGCGCTGGGCGCCGCCGTCGTGCTGCTGGCGGTGTGGATCGCGCTGCCGAGCGCGCAGGCGCGCGAAGGCATCCGCTGGCAGCCGCTCGCCGAGCGCTCGCTCGACCACGCCGCCGCCTCGCGTCGCCCCGCGCTCGTCGAGTTCGCGGCCGACTGGTGCCTGCCCTGCCTCGAGATGAAGCGCACGACCTTCGTCGACCCGGGCGTGACGCGGGAGGCCGCGCACTTCGCGACCTTCGTCGCCGACGTGACCGAGTCGACCCCTGAGAACGACGCGTTGCTCGCCGAGTTCCGGGTCATCGGCGTGCCGACGATCATCGCCTACGGCGCCGACGGCGCCGAGGTCGAGCGCCTGGTCGGCTTCGTCGACGGCGAGACGCTCGTCCGCGTCATGCAGCGCGCGCGGCGAGGGAGCGGTGACGCGGACGCGCCGAGCCTAACCCGACTCGGGGAACAGGGTGGGGACGTAGTAGCCGCGGAAGGGCGCATAGGGTCCGCGGACCATGTACGTGCAGAGCGAGTGCACCTCGAGGCGGTGGGCCGCGCCGAGGTCGCGCACGAGGTCGTCGAGGCGGGCCGGCACCAGTAGGCGGACGTCGCTGTCCGTCGGCAGGTCCGCGGTGCCGGCCGCGATCAGATCGAGCGTCGTGGCGAGCGACTCCGCGACGAGCGGACCGAGCACCGCCACCCCGCCGCGGACGATGCGCGCCAGCATGCCGTCGCTCGCGAGGAACAGCTCGCCGAGACGGAGCATCAAGGCGTGGTCCTGCGGTCGATCGATGCCGAGCAGCCGCTGCTCGATGCCGCGGACGCGCGCGAGGTCGCCCTTGTACGCTCGGCGCACGCCGCGCGCGCCGCGGCGCGTGCTGCGGAAGCTCGCCCGCAGCAGCACCTCACGCGCGACGAAGCCGGTACGGCAGTAGAGCGCGAACGACGTCTCGTTGAACGCGTCCTGGATGAGCCGCAGCGACGCGACCCCCGCCGCGTCCGAGCGCCGGCACAGCTCGTCCATCAACGCGCGTCCGGCGCCCGATCCCTGGAACGGCGGATCGATGGTGATCGGTCCGGCGCCAGCGGTGACACCGCGGACGTGCAGGAACCCGCTGCCCGCGACTTGGCCGCCGACCGTCACGACCACGCAGCCTCCGGGATCGAGGTCCCGGTAGGCGTTCGCGATGACCGCGCCGACCGAGGCGTCCGTGACCACGGGTCCGAAGCCGCGGCGCTGATAGACGTCGTTGAAGGCGTCCCGGAAGATCTCCGCGACACGGGGCACGTCGGCCGCGACCATGTCCCGGACGACGATTGCCCGCGCCAACGCTGCTCGCTGCCCGCGCACCGCTTCGTCGTTATAGCACGATCGTGTTCGGCCGCGCGGCGCCGTGCTTGCCTGCGAAGCCCGACTCTGGGAAGTGGCTGGGCTCGCGCGCCCCGCACAGCGATGCTTGACGACTTCTACTTCGCCGATCCCCGCGTCACGCTGGTGCCGCTCGAGCACATCGGGCGCGACGGCATCGCGCCCGAGTTCGCCGCGAAGCTGCACCGGCGTCGCGGCTGGACGCGGCCGCGCGTCGCGCTGCTGGGCGACGGCATCGCGCTCTACAGCCGGCGGCTCGAGGATCTCGCACGACGCTGCGGCACGCTCGCGCCGCCGCGGCTGCGCAGCGTCGCGGTCGTCGCGGACGCCGACGCCGTGCGCCCGTACGCGCCGATGCTGAACGTCGGCGCGTGGACGCTCTACGAGTGCGACCTCGACCCGGAGCACTCGCACGTCGAGCTCGTCGCCTACCTGCTCGCCCACGGGGATCGGATGGCGGAGAGCGGGGAGGTGACGCTCGTCGGCGTGCACCTCGCCGCCTGGTGGCTCGAGCGCTCGGCGGAGGAGCGTGCGGCGTTCCAGCGCGCGGCCGACGCCTCGCGCCGGCCCGACGCGGACGTCTACCGCGCGATCGCCGCGGCGCTGCCCTGGCTGCGCGAGGTCCGCCACACGAGGCTGCGGCCGCCGCGCAAGCCGGGCGGGCATCGCGCGATCCCCGGCACCGGCCTGCTCGTCCCGCGCGCACGCGAGGCGGAGCCGGACCGCCTCGTCGGCCGCTGCCGCGAGGCCGCGACCGCCACGCTCGAGCGCTTCCACGCGCTGTGGCGCGGCCGCGACGACGCCGCCGCGGACGCGCTGTGCGCGTGGCTGCGCGACGACGTCCCGCCGCTCGCGATCACCTGCCGCGACGGAAGCCTGCTGTGGCAGCCGTCCTCCCCGGCGGACACGTCGCTCGCGCGCCGCGAGCTCAAGCCGGCGGGCAGCGCGGCGCTGCGCGACGTCGCCGCCGATCTCGCGGTGATCGCGTCGCACACGCGGCGCTTCCGCGCGGCGCTCACCGATCCCACGACGCTGCCGCGGCCCGACCCCGAGACGGCGCAGTCGGGCTACGCCTACATGCACCGCGAGCTCGGCCTCGTCGCCTACAACCTGCACGAGCCCGGCATCGAGAGGCTCTCCGGCCCCGCCCTGCCCTGGGCCCGCGCGATGCTCGGCGCCCGCACCGTGCACGAGTGGGCGCACCTCGCGGTCGACGGCGGGTACGTCCCGCGAGCGGTCGACGACGCCGCGTGGACGGACCTCGTCGAGCGCTTCGCGGCCCTGCTCGACGCGGCGATGGCGCGCGCGCCGAGGCAGCTTCGCGAGCGCTGCGCGCCCGACCTGCGCGTGCTCGCCCGCGAGCGCTCGGCAGGCGCCGCGCTGGTCGACGTCTTCGCGAGCCGGCTGCCCGACTACCGGGCGAACCTCCTCGCGCAGCGCTTCCTGTCCGACGTCGAGCGCGAGACCTACGTCCGCCAGAACGTCCGGCCGCTCGCGGCCGCGTACCGGCCCGAGCAGCTCTGGCGGCTGCTGGTGCGCTACCTCTACGAGCTGCAGTACCTCGCCTTCAGCGAGGTACCGGACGCGCGGCGCTACTTCCTCGAGTGCACGGGCTTCGCCCGCGACTTCTTCGCGACGCGCGCGCTCGACGAGGAGCGCTTCGCGGCGCTGGCCGAGGCGGCGGAGGCCCTGTGCACGGCGCACCGCGTGGCCGAGGGACGGCTGCGCCCGGCGTCGGCGCCCTCTCCGGCTTGACGCGCCGCCTCCCGCCGCGCGAAGTGCTTGCCTCGCGCGGGCCCGTCGTGCCAACCGTCCGCCATGGAAGCAGCGGTCATCGGCGCAGGCTCCTGGGGTACGGCGCTCGCGATCCAGCTCGCGCGGGCCGGACACGCGGTCTCCCTGTGGGCGCGCAACGTCGAGCACGTGCGCGAGATGCAGGAGACGCGGGAGAACAAGCGCTACCTGCCCGGCGTGACGCTGCCGCCGCCGCTCAACCCGACCGCGGACCTCGAGCAAGCGGTGCGCGCCGGTGCACGCCTCCTGGTGTGCGCCGTGCCGTCGCACGCGGTGCGCGAGACGATGAGCCTTGCCGCCGCCTACATGCACGGCGACGGCGTGATCGTCAGCGCGACGAAGGGTCTCGAGGAGGGCACGTCGAAGCGCATGAGCGAGGTGCTCGGCGAGTGCACGCCCTGCGCGGGCCGCGTCGCCGTCCTCGCCGGACCGAGCTTCGCCAAGGAGGTCGCCGCCGAGATGCCGACCGTGGTCACCGTCGCGGCGGCCGACGACAAGGTCGCGGACTTCGTTCAGCACGCGTTCGTGACGCCGATGTTCCGCGTCTACGCGCTGGAGGACGTCGTGGGCGTCGAGATCGGCGGCACCGTCAAGAACGTCATCGCCATCGCGGCCGGCGTCAGCGACGGCCTCGGCCTCGGCTTCAACACGCGCGCCGGCATCATCACGCGCGGCCTCGCCGAGGTGAACCGGCTCGCCATGAAGCTCGGCGCAGACCCGCTCACCGTCACGGGCCTCGCCGGGCTCGGCGACCTGGTGCTGACGTGCACGGGCGACCTGTCGCGCAACCGGACGGTCGGGATGCGTCTCGGCCGCGGCGAGAAGCTGAGCGCGATCCTGGCCTCGATGAAGCAGGTGGCCGAGGGCGTGCGCAACACCTTGACGGTCGACGAGCTCGCCCATACCCATCAGGTGGAGATGCCGATCACCGCGCAGATGCGCTGCCTCCTGTTCGAGGACAAACCGCCGCGCGCGGCGATGGTCGACCTGATGACGCGCCAGCTCAAGCACGAGTTCGCGCGCTGATCGGTCGGAGCCGGACAGGAGTCGAGGACGATGGCGAACAAGGGAACGTGCAAGGCCGAGGGCTGCGACAAGGAGGTCGCCGGCAAGGGGTACTGCTCGCGGCACTACGGCAAGTGGAAGCGCGGCGACATGCCGAAGGCGCGCTACAAGACCTGCCGCACCGCGGGCTGCCGCAAGAAGCAGACGGCCGTGGGACACTGCGAGGAGCACCAGAAGAACAAGCCGGCCGCCGCCGAGGCCGCCGCAGCCGGCTGAGCGTCCGCGCGTACGCAACCCGCCGGGTGCCGATTGACAGGCACCCGGCCGCATGGTTCCTACGCCGTTTGCTCTGCGCGCGCGTGACGGCGCGTGCGCGACCTAGCTCCTCGAATCCAAACGGGCGGTACGTATGAAACGCACTTATCAGCCGAGCAATCGTCGGCGAAAGAGAACGCACGGCTTTCTCGCGCGGATGGCGAGCCCGACCGGCCGACAGGTGCTGAAGCGTCGCCGGCGCAAGGGGCGCAAGCGCCTCACGGTCTCGATCCCGGCGAAGCAGCCAGGTTGAGACGGAGAGCCGCGTGGGGAGCACCGCCGAGCGCTCCCGGCCGCAGTCGTTGCCGAAGTCTGCCCGGGTGCGCAAGCGGCGCGACTTCCTGCGCGTCCAGTCGGCGGGCCGGCGCGTGCCGACGCGGCACTTCCTCGTCGTGCACCTCGTCGACGGCGAGGGTCCGGCACGCCTCGGGATCACGGTGACCAAGAAGATCGGCAACGCCGTCGTGCGCAACCGGGTGAAGCGATCGGTGCGCGAGAGCTTCCGTGCCTGCCGGACCGCGCTCGCGTCCGGTACGAGCGTCGTCGTGATCGCGCGGGACGGCGCGGGCAAGCTGTCCGCGCGCGAGGCCGCCGGCGAGCTCGCCCCCGCGTTCGCCAGGATCGCCGGCGCAGCCACCACCACCGGGAGATGAGCGCCCTGCCCGCGACCCTGCTGCGGGCGCTGCTCCGCGCCTACCAGCTCGTCCTGTCGCCGCTGCTCGGCCCGGCCTGCCGGTTCGCCCCGAGCTGCTCGGAGTACGCGCGCGAGGCGATCGAGCGCCACGGCGCGGCGCGCGGCACCTTGCTCGCGCTGCGCCGTCTCTCCCGTTGCCATCCGCTGGGGGGCAGCGGGTTCGATCCCGTACCGGAGATCGTCGGCCGCCGCGGCGCGGCCTCGATCGCCGGGCGCCCGCCGCGGCCGTGGAGCGACGCCTGATGGACCGCCGGACGCTCATCTTCATCACCGTCTCGGTGCTGATCATCGTGCTCTACCAGGAGCTCGTCCTGAAGCGCCTGCCGCAGGAGCCGCCGGCGCCACCGGCACCCGTGGAGACGGTCGCGCCGGCCGAGCCGCGCGAGCCCGCCGCGCCGGCGGTCGAGCCGCGCTCGCTCGAGCAGGCGCTCGGCGAGCCGGTCGCGGAGGCGGCCGCGCTCGAGGGTCGCGACGTCACCGTCGAGACCGACCTGTACACCGCCGTGCTGACCACGCTCGGCGGGCGCCTGAAGAGCCTTCAGCTCAAGAGGTTCCGCGCCGGACCCGAGCCCGGCAGCCCGCCGCTCGAGCTCGTCGCCCAGGGACCCGAGAGCGACCTGCCGATGGGCGTCGAGCTGCGCGGGGCCAATACCTGGTCGGACGCCCGGGTCGTCTACCAGCCGAGCGCCGATGCGCTGGTGCTCGGCGGCGACCAGCAGGGCTCGCTCGAGCTGCGCGCGCAGGTCGCGGGGCAGCCGCTGCTGAAGCGCCTGACCTTCCGCGGCGGCGCCTATCCGATCGGGCTCGAGATCGAGACGCCGCCCGCGAGCGCGCTGCCGAAGGAGCTCGTCGCCGACTCGCCCGACGGGCAGCCCGCCGCGGTCGCGCTCGTGTGGTCGAAGAAGGTCGCGCCGCACGAGAACAGCACCCAGGTCTTCGAGGGCCCCGCCGCGGTGGTGAACGGCAAGCTCGTCCAGACCGCGGTCGACGATCTCGAGAAGCAGGAGGTGCTCGCGGGCACCGTGTCGTGGGCGGGCTTCGAGGACCACTACTTCCTGTCCGCGGCCGCGCCCGATCGCGCGACGGCGGTCATCCTGCGCCCGCGCGCGCCGGTGATCGACCTCAAGATCCTGACGCCGCGCGACGGCGAGGCCGGCACGGTCGGCTACACCCTGTTCATCGGCCCGAAGGACGTCGACCAGCTCGAGGCCGCGGGGCACGACCTCGCCAGGGCGATGAACCTCGGCTGGTTCGGGCCGATCTCGCTGTTCCTGCTCTCCATCCTGAGCCTGTCACACCGCTTCACGGGCAACTACGGGCTCGACATCATCATCCTCACGGTGCTCGTGAAGCTCGCCTTCTGGCCGCTCACGCAGAAGAGCTTCCAGTCGATGCGCGAGATGCAGAAGCTGCAGCCCGAGATGCAGAAGCTGCGGGAGAAGTACAAGGACGACGCGAAGCAGATGAACGCCGAGATCATGGAGCTCTACAAGCGGCACAAGGTGAACCCGCTCGGCGGCTGCCTGCCGATGCTGCTGCAGATCCCGGTGTTCTTCGGCCTCTACCAGCTGCTCGCCAACACCATCGAGCTGCGCCACGCGCCCTTCTTCCTGTGGATCCACGACCTCGCAGCGCCCGAGCGCCTCGAGATCCTCGGCTACGGGGTCCCGGTGCTGACGCTGCTGCTCGGCGCGTCGATGTTCCTGCAGCAGAAGATGGCGCCCCCGCAGGGCGACCCGACGCAGCAGAAGATCATGATGTTCATGCCGGTCATCTTCACCTTCATGTTCATCGGCTTCCCGGCCGGGCTGACGCTCTACTGGCTGACCAACAACGTGCTCACCATCGCGCAGCAGTACTTCGTGGTCCGCCACGTGCCGAAGGCGACCGCGCCGGCGTAGCGCCCCCGGCGACGCTCGTGGCCGGCCGGTTCAAGTTTGGTATTGTCAGAGCCGTCGCGTCGCCGACATGCTCGTCGACTGCGGCCCGCGCGCGAGTCGCGGCCCTCAGTGAAATTTTGTATGACGCGCGCCTGGGCGGCCGCGGCCGGCCCTTGCCACGTGCGCGGGCCGGCGCGCGCGGCCGTCTGGTAGATTTCCTGCCGGCCGTGCCGGGCTACGTCGAGGATACGATCGTCGCGCTCGCGACGCCGCCGGGTCTCGCGGCGATCGCCGTGCTGCGGCTGAGCGGGCGCGACGCGCGCCGCATCGCGGCGACGATCCTCGGCGATCGTCCCGACGACGAGCGCGTCGAGCGCCTGCTGGCGGGCTCGCACCGCGCACGTCTCGCCGTCGTGCGCGACCCGGACAGCGGGGTCGCCATCGACCGTGTGCTCGTCCTGCCGATGCTCGCCCCGCGCAGCTTCACGGGCGAGGACGTGATCGAGATCCACTGCCACGGCGGCACGCTGATCCCCGACCGAATCCACCGCGCGCTGCTCGCGGTCGGCGCGCGCGCCGCGCGCCCGGGTGAGTTCACCGAGCGCGCCTTCCTGAACGGCAAGCTCGACCTCTGCCAGGCGGAGGCGGTCGCGGATCTGATCGAAGCGTCGAGCGAGGCGGGACGTGCCGCTGCCTGGCAGCAGCTCGAGGGTGGCCTCTCGCGTCGCGTGCTCGCGATCCGGGACGCCCTGCTCGACGCTCGCGCGCTCGTCGAGGCGCACCTCGACTTTCCCGAGGACGACCTGCCAGCCGAGGCGGAGGCGGAGATCGGCAGCAGCCTCGCCGCATCGACGTCGGCGATCGACGCGCTCGCAGGGACCTTCGCACGCGGCCGGCTGGCGCGCGAAGGGCTGCGCGTCACCCTGGTGGGCAAGCCGAACGTCGGCAAGTCCTCGCTGCTCAACGCCGTGCTCGGGCACGAGCGGGCGCTGGTCAGCGAGCAGCCCGGGACGACGCGGGACTACCTCGAGGAGCCCGCGGCGGTCGGCGCGCTGCGCATCCTGCTGTGCGACACCGCCGGGCTGCGGGGAGAGGCGGACGAGGTCGAGCGGGCGGGCATCGCGCGGACGCGTCAGCGCATCGCGAGCTCCGACGTCGTCGTCGCCGTCGTCGACGGGTCGGCACCCCTCGACGAGCACGACTCGGCCGTCCTCCATGCCTGCGCCGGTCGCCCGCACGTGGTCGTGCGCAACAAGAGCGACCTGCCCGCGGCGTGGCGCGGGGAGCCGTCCGCGCTCGAGGTGTCGGCGCGCACCGGGCACGGGCTCGACGCGCTGGCCAGCTCGATCGCAGCGGCCCTGCCCCAGGCCGAGGGTCCAGAGCCGACGGACGATGCGCCGCTCGTCACGCGCGCGCGTCACCACGTGGCGCTCGTGCGTGCGGGCGACGCCGTGCGCCGGGCGCAGGTCGCGCTCGATCTGGGCCAGGGCCTCGATCTCGTGTCGTGCGAGCTGCAGACCGCCACCACGGAGCTCGACCGGCTCGTGGGCGCAAGCGACGCCGAGGACGTGCTCGACCGCGTCTTCAGCCGCTTCTGCGTTGGGAAGTGAGCGCCGATGCGCTACCAGCGCCCCAGGCTCTGTTTCACGTGAAACGATTCGACGTCATCGTGGTCGGCGCCGGGCACGCCGGCATCGAAGCCGCCAGCGCGGCAGCCCGCATGGGGGCCGAGACGCTGCTGCTGACGCAGAATCTCGACCACGTCGGCCAGATGTCGTGCAACCCGGCGATCGGGGGCGTCGGCAAGGGGCACCTGGTCAAGGAGATCGACGCGCTCGGCGGTGAGATGGCACGTGCGATCGACGCAACCGGCATCCAGTTCCGCACCCTGAACACCCGCAAGGGGGCCGCCGTGCGGGCGACGCGGGCGCAGGCCGACAAGGCCGCGTACCGCCGCTACATGAAGGGCCTCGTCGAGCGCTTGCCCGGTCTCGCCGTCCGCCAGGCTTCGGTCGAGCACCTGCTCGTCGAGGAGGGCCGGGTGCTGGGCGTCGAGAGCGGGCTCGGCGAGCGCTTCCTGGCCGGCGCGGTGGTGCTCACCACCGGCACGTTCCTCCGCGGCCTGATGCACGTCGGCGAGCGCAGCCAGCCCGGCGGTCGTGCGGGCGACGCCGCCTCCGACGGGCTGAGCCGTTCCCTCGAGGCGCTCGGCTTCGCGGTCGGGCGGCTCAAGACGGGCACCTGCCCGCGGCTCGACGGGCGCACGGTCGACTTCGCGCGCCTCGAGGTGCAGCCCGGCGACGATCCGCCCTGCCCGTTCTCGTTTCGTACCGAGGCGATCACGCAGCCGCAGGTCCCCTGCCACATCACCTACACCACGCCGCGCACGCACCGGATCATCCGCGCCGGCCTCTCGCGCTCGCCGATGTTCAGCGGCCGCATCCGTAGCCGCGGCCCCCGCTACTGCCCGTCGATCGAGGACAAGGTGGTGCGCTTCGCCGACAAGGAGCGCCACCAGATCTTTCTCGAGCCCGAGGGTCTGGACACCGTCGAGGTCTATCCGAACGGCCTCTCGACCTCGCTGCCGCTCGAGATCCAGATCGCCATGGTGCGCTCGATCCCCGGCCTCGAGCAGGCAGAGGTCATGCGCCCGGGCTACGCCATCGAGTACGACTTCGTCGATCCGCTCGAGCTCCAGCCGAGCCTCGAGACCAAGCGCGTCGAGCGTCTCTTTCTCGCCGGGCAGATCAACGGCACCACGGGATACGAGGAAGCCGCCGCACAGGGCTTGATGGCCGGGATCAACGCGGTCCGCCGGGTGCGCGACCTGCCGGCCGTCGTGCTCGGCCGCGCGCAGAGCTACATCGGCGTGCTGATCGACGACCTGGTGACCAAGGGCGTCGGCGGCGAGCCCTACCGGATGTTCACCTCGCGCGCGGAGCACCGCCTGCTGCTGCGCGAGGACAACGCGGACCGGCGTCTCGGACCGCTCGGCCGCGAAATCGGCGTCCTGCGCGAGGTCGACGCCGCCGCCTTCGCGTCGCGCACCACGTTGCTCGACGGCCTCCGCCAGCGCCTCGCCGGCTTTCGTCTCGCGCCGAGCGCGGCAACCAACGCGGCGCTCGCCGGCCGCGGCGTCACGCCGCTGCGGCAGCCGACCACCGCTGCGGACCTGCTTCGGCGCCCGGAGGTCGGCTGGGACGACCTCCGCGCGCTCGGCGTTCCGCTGGACGACGCGGCGCCGCGAGATCTGGCCACCGTGCTGCTCGACCTGAAGTACGAGGGCTACGTGGCGCGCCAGGAAGCGCTCGTGCGGCAGTGGGCTCGCCTCGAGGCGACGCGGCTTCCGACCGGCATCGACTTCGCGGCGATCGCCGGCCTGTCGGCCGAGGTGCGCGAGAAGCTGAGCCGCGTGCGGCCGCGCACGCTCGGCCAGGCAGCCCGCATCCCCGGGATCACCCCCGCCGCGATCTCGCTCCTCGGCGTACACCTGC
>JBFMAS010000653.1:0-8744 GCA_040755575.1 Thermodesulfobacteriota bacterium | reverse complement strand
CGGCGCTCGCGAAGGCCGCCGGACCGTTCGCGATCCGCGCGGTGCTGATCGGCCTCGGCGTCACCGCGCGGCACTTCTTCCGCAACCTGTTCGGCTGGATCCGCGGCAAGCCGACGATCGCGACGGTGATGTTCCCCGAGCAGGACGTCGTCAAGCCGCCGTCGTTCCGCGGCATGCCGGTGCTCGTGCGGATGGACAACGGCAAGGAGCGCTGCGTCGCGTGCGGCCTCTGCGAGTTCGCCTGTCCGGTCGACTGCATCCACATCGAGCCCGGCGAGACCGAGGACGCGATCGAGCGCTACCCGAAGGTGTTCGACATCGACATGGGGCGCTGCATGTACTGCGGGCTGTGCGAGGAGGCGTGCCCCGAGGAGGCGATCGTGATGAGCGACCGCATCGAGATCAGCACCTTCTCGCGTGCCGGCACGATCTGGAACAAGCAGGACCTGCTCGTCCCGGTGGACGAGCTGCCGCGCCGTCTCGACTACGTGCGCCGTGGCTACCAGCGATAGGGGGCGAGGATGACGCAGGAGCCGCCCGTCCCGCCGTCCGAAGCGCAGACCGCCGTCGCCGCGGAGGTCGAGCAGAGCCATCCGGCGCTGCGCGCCCTGCGCGAGCGCCACGCCGACGCGATCCTCTCGACGCACGCCTTCCGCGGCGACGCGACGGCGATCGTCAAGCGCGAGGCGCTGCTCGACGTCTGCCGCACGCTGCGCGACGATCCCGAGCTCGCGTTCGACTTCCTGTCCGACGTGACGGCGGTCGACTACATCGGCCGCGTGCCGCGCTTCGAGGTCGTCTACCACCTGTACTCGATCGCGAAGAACCACCGCGTGCGCATCAAGGTGCCGCTCGAGGAGGGCGACCCGAAGCTGCCGAGCGTGGTCTCGCTGTGGCGCGGCGCCGACTGGCTCGAGCGCGAGACCTGGGACATGTACGGCATCCGCTTCGAGGGCCATCCCGAGCTCAAACGCATCTATCTCTACGAGGAGTTCGAGGGTCACCCGCTGCGCAAGGACTACCCGAAGGAGAAGCGCCAGCCGCTGATCGGGCCGGGCGCCGTGCGCCATGACCCCGGCAACGACGATCTGGGCATCTGATGGCTGACCAGGAGCAGACGGGCGCGCCGCGCGCGACGAACGGCGGCGAGGCGGACAACCTCGACCTCGCCTTCGAGCCGATGGAGCTCAAGGTGGGGCCGTCCCACCCGGCGACGCACGGCACCGTGCGCATCCAGCTCAAGCTCGACGGCGAGCGCGTCGTCTGGTCGGAGGTCGAGGTCGGGTACCTCCACCGCGGCTTCGAGAAGGAGTGCGAGAGCGGCCTCTACTACCAGGCGTTCCCGTACACCGACCGGCTGAACTACGTCTCGCCGATGATCAACAACGTCGGCTACGCGCTCGCGTGCGAGAAGCTGTTCGGCGTCGAGGTGCCGCCGCGCGGCCAGTACCTGCGCACGATCGCGAGCGAAGTCTCGCGCATGTCGGACCACTTCACGTGCCTCGGCGCGTGCGCGCTCGAGCTCGGCGCGTTCACCGCGTTCCTCTACGCCGTCGAGGCGCGCGAGCACCTGTGGGACATCCACGACGAGATGTGCGGCGCGCGCGTCACCTGCAACTACGTGCGCATCGGCGGCATGTCGGCCGACGTCGGCCCCGAGTTCGCGGCATTCGTCGGCGAGAAGCTCGGCAAGGTGGCGCAGCTGCAGAAGGACTTCGAGGATCTGCTGCTCGCGAACCCGATCTTCCGCGAGCGCATGGAGGGCACCGGCCTGCTCGGCAAGGACGAGCTGATCGCGATCGGCGTCTCGGGTCCGCTGCTGCGCGCGGCCGGTGTGCCCTACGACGTGCGGCGCGCGCAGCCATATCTCGTCTACGACCGCATCGACTGGGACGTGCCGGTCGGCGAGGCGGGCGACAACATGGACCGCTTCCTGGTGCGCATCGAGGAGCTCAAGCAGTCGGCGCGCATCATCCGGCAGTGCGTCGACCAGCTTCCCGGCGGCCCCGTCGACATCAACGACCCGCACGTGCGGCTCGCCGGCAAGGGCCACGTCTACAACAAGATGGAAGAGCTGATCGCGCAGTTCAAGCTCGTCACCGAGGGGCCGAAGCCGCCGGTCGGCGAGGTGTACTTCGCGGTCGAGGGCGGCAACGGCGAGCTCGGCTTCTACCTCGTGAGCGACGGCTCGGGCGCGCCCTACAAGTGCCGCGCGCGCTCGCCCAGCTTCTCCAACACCCAGGCGCTGTCGCGCATGATCGAGGGCGCGATGCTGGCGGACGTCATTCCCACCTTCGACATGATCAACATGATCGGCGGCGAGTGCGATCGGTGACGCGGTATGGTCCTGTCTGACGAGCTCAAGCAGCGCATCGCGGCGGAGTTCCCGAAGTACCCCGAGAAGCGCGCGGTGCTGCTCACGGCGCTGCACTTCATCCAGGCGGAGCACGGCGGCTGGATCCCGCCCGGCGCGGCGGCCGAGGTCGCGGCGCTGCTCGAGATCCCGCCGATCGACGTCGAGGAGGTGATCTCCTTCTACTCGCTGTTCCACCCGGAGCCGGTCGGCAGGTTCCACCTCCAGGTGTGCGCCAACCTGTCGTGCTGCCTCGCCGGTGCGCGGAAGATCGTCCGCACGCTCGAGCAGGCGCTCGACATCCGCTCGGGCGAGGTCACCGAGGACGGCACGTTCTCGATCGCCGAGGTCGAGTGCCTGGGCTCGTGCGGCACCGCGCCGATGCTGCAGGTGAACAACGAGCCGTACGTCGAGAACCTCGACGAGCGCTCGGTGCTCGAGCTGGTCGAGCGGCTCCGCCAGCGCGCGGCCGCCGCGTCGTCGCCGGGGCCGCGCTGATGGCCGTCGTCCATTATCTGCTCCCGCCCGACGGCCAGAACTGGTCGAAGCTCGCCGACTACAAGGCGAACGGCGGCTACGCCGCCGCCGAGCGCGCGCTGCGCGAGATCAAGCCCGAGCAGATCGTCGCCGACGTCAAGGCGTCGGGCCTGCGCGGGCGCGGCGGCGCGGGCTTCGCAGCGGGCCTCAAGTGGTCGTTCCTGCCGACCGACGGGCGCCGGCCGCGCTACATCGCCTGCAACGGCGACGAGAGCGAGCCCGGCACGTACAAGGACCGACAGATCCTCGAGCGCAACCCGCACGAGCTGATCGAGGGTCTGCTGATCGCGGCCTACGCCAACACGATCGACGCCGCGTACGTCTACCTCCGCGGCGAGTACCGCGTCGCCTACGACAACCTGCGCGCGGCGATCGCCGAGGCGAAGGAAGCCGGCTACCTCGGCAGGAACGTCCTCGGCTCGGGCCTCGACTTCGAGATCCACGTGCACCGCGGCGCGGGCGCGTACATCTGCGGCGAGGAGACGGGCCTGATGGAGTCGCTCGAGGGGAGGAAGGGCCAGCCGAGAAAGCGCCCGCCGTTCCCCGCCGTCGCCGGGCTCTGGCGCCAGCCGACGATCATCAACAACGTCGAGACGATGTCGCAGGTGCCGCACATCGTCGGCAAGGGCGTCGACTGGTTCAAGTCGATCGGCACCGAGAAGAGCACGGGCAACACGATCTTCGGCGTGAGCGGCTGCGTGATGAAGCCGGGCGCGTACGAGCTGCCGCTCGGCACGCCGCTCCGGGACATCATCTTCGAGCACGCGGGCGGGCTCCGTCCCGGGCGCACGCTGAAGGCCGTGATCCCGGGCGGCGTGTCGATGCCGGTGCTGACCGCCGAGGCCGCGATGCAGGTGACGATGGACCACGACAACCTGCAGAAGAACGGCACGCTGCTGGGCACGGGCGCGGTGATCGTGATGGACGACACCGTGTGCATGGTGCGCGCGGCGCTGACCATCGCGCGCTTCTTCCGCCACGAGTCGTGCGGCCAGTGCACGCAGTGCCGCGAGGGCACGGGCTGGCTGCACAAGCTCTTCGTGCTGATCGAGCGCGGCCAGGCGACCAAGCGCGAGCTCGATACGATCGACGAGGTCTGCAAGTTCATGGAGGCGCACACCATCTGCGCGCTGTCCGACGCGGCCGCGTGGGGCGCGGGCTACTTCGTGCGCCGCTTCCGTCCCGAGTTCGAGGCGCACATCGAGCAGCAGGGCTGCCCGCTCGACGGCGTCTCGTTCGAGGTCTGACGGCTTCCGAGGTTCTCGCGATGACGGCTACGGACATGGCCCCGGGCGCGAGCGCGCGCCGCCGCATCGACCGCAACGACATCGTGCGGCTGTTCGGCACGCCGAACGAGACCGTCGGCAGCGTCAACGAGCCGCGCCTGCAGCACCACGACGGCTTCGAGTTCAACGAGGTCTGGATCTACGACCGGCCGCGCAACGAGCCGAGCCAGCCCAGGGCACGCCGGATCTACTGGCAGCGCTACGACTTCCTCGCCTCGGAGCGGGTCGAGCGCGACGGCCACGTCGTGCGGGAGTCGGAGGACGAGCTGCTCGCCCGGCTCGCCGAGGGCGGCTCGGGCGGCCACTAGGGCGTTCCCCGAGGGCGCCCCGGGCTCGGCCGCGGGTGCACGGGCCGCAGCGCGCGGCCGGGCGAATCCAGCCGAATTGCGCTTGCCGATGTCGGACGCGAGACCGTAGAATTCCGCGCGTTCGAGACCCGATGACCGGCGTCGCCGCGCGACGTTGGTGCCCTGCTCGACTCCTCCCCAGCCGGCTCCCCTCGGGCATCCGTCACGGCGCTCCTGATCCGAAGTGCTGAACGAGAAGATGCAACCCGCCCACCCCGGACGGCGTCCCGCGCCGTCCCGACGCTCCCGTCCGCTGCCTCCGGAGTCGTACCCATGCTGAAGCCTGGTCCCGTCCTCGCGCCCGTGCGGCGCCTCGCCGTACCGTTCCTGCTGCTGCTCGCCGCGTGCGGCGGCGGCGGCGACGACGCACCCAACGCGCCCGAGACCCTGCAGCTCCTGATGCGCCGGGGCGACACCATGCCCGGCGGCCTGGTCGTGAACCAGGTCGAGAGCGCGCGCATGGGCGCCGACGGCTCGGTGATCGTCATCGCGTCGCGCGCCGGCACGCCGGTCGTGAACGGCGTCTACCGCCGCCGCCCGAACGGCGAGTACGACCTGCTGCTCGACGAGAATTCACCGCTGGCCCAGGGCTTGACGCTGACCGACGTCGCGCAGCTCCTTATGGCGCCGACCGGCGAGGCGACGTTCAAGGAGGGCGGCAACCGGCTCGACCGCGAGCACGTCTTCTACTTCGACGGCGGCCAGACGACGCGCCTCGCCGGCGCCAACCCGGCGGCGCCGCCGGGCTTTCGCAAGCTCGGCGAGATGCGCATCGCGCCCGGCGGCGTGCTCGCGTTCACGTACGGCGTCGACGGCGAGACGCCGTGCACGGTCGACTCGTCGAGCGGCACCGAGCGCATCACCTGCAAGCTGCGCCTGGTCTACGGCACCCCGGACGCGCTCGAGGAGGTGCAGCTGCCGAACCCGCTCGAGAACCAGCGCCCCACCTCGGTCGGCCTCGAGTTCAACGCCAACGGCGACCTGCTGGTCGGCCTGCCGTCGTCGGGCCGCAACCCGCTGATCGGCATCGTGCGCGGCGGGGTGTTCTCGAGCCTCATCGAGCGCCAGGCGACCTTTGCGGACTTCGGCGTGCTGCTCGCCGCGACGCCGCGCGCGATCGCGAGCAACGGCGACGTCCTGTTCGACGCCCGCTTCGACACCGACGACGACCGCGAGGTCGACGACGAGCGCATCATGCTGTGGGCGAACGGCGGCTTCACCAGCATCGCCGAGCTGCGCGAGCCGGCCGGCACCAAGGTGGTGGTCGACCTCCGTGGCATCGCGATCGACGACGCCGGCCGCGCGACCTTCCAGATCAACTTCAACGACCCCGACCAGGCCACGGGCCCGATCAGCCTCCGCCAGTGGGACAACGGTGCCACGCGCGAGATCGCCTTCGAGGGCCAGGAAGGCTTCGGCGAAGACGACATGGGCAACGACTACCGCATCCTCGAGATCGAGTCGGTGCGCACCAACCGCGCCGGCGACGTGGTGTTCGTCGCCCGCATCGGCTTCATCGACGAGGGCACCGAGGAGACGGTCGAGACGCGGCTCCTGCGCTGGAACGGCGCGGGCCTCGAGACGGTGCTGCGCACGGGGTCGGAGTTCAGCGGCGGGATCATCGGTGGCATCGAGACGCTGTCCGACATCAACGACCGCGGGGACCTGCTGCTGATCGTCGAGCTCAGGGGTGCGGGGCGTGCGCTGGTGTTGATTCCGCGCTGAGTGATTTCGCGGTGACCGTTTCCGGGTCGCCTTCGGCGTCCGGAAGGTAGCAGCAAAAGATCCCCGTGCGGATGCTGCGGGCGAGGTGCGTGCCGAGATCGGGCGCGGCCTCGACGATGCGCGCCAGCGCGAGCCGGATGGTACGGGTGACGTTGATGCGCGCGCGCTCGGTGTCCGAGCTGCGGCGGGGTCGCTGACCCAAGCCGACGGCGCGTGTCAGCTCACGGCGCAGGACCATGATCTCCTGGCGTGCGCACGCTGCCTGCTCGGGATCGTGGCCGGCGGACGCAGTCTCCAGGTCTCGCGTCAGCTCGCCGAGGCGGCGCCGGTAAGCGCGGCGAGCGCGTGCATCGAGCAGCTCCTCTTCGTACATGCTGCGTGCGGATGCCGCGGTTCCGACGGGGGCCTCTTCGTCAGCCAACGGCTCGGTGAGCGCGAGCAGATCCAGCACGTGGACCTCCCGGCCGGCCTGACGAAGCAGCTCGGCCACGTAGTGGAGCCCCTTCGCGTCCTTCAGGAGCGTGCGCTCGCCGCGGTGCGAGAGGACCCATACGTCGCCGTCCTTCACGAGCCGCGGAGCATCGTCGGGTTGCTGCTGGGGCGTGTCGATCGTGATGGAGTCGTCCCGGAGACGGCGTGATAGCTCGCCCGCTTCACGCTCGAGCCGACGCATCCCGATCTCGCGCGCCAGCCGCAGCGCCTCCTCGGCGAGCGCAACGGCACGCTGCCGCGCTCGCGGGCCGGCAGCGAGAGGCATGAGCCGCGCATAGTCGTACGACGTCATCGCAACATACGGTCGCGCACCCATGCGCGCGTTCATCGCGAGCGCGGCTTCGAAGTGGCGCGCAGCATCGTCCCAGCGATCAAGGGTGGCTGCGAGCAGCCCGAGGGCATGATGCGCAGAGCCAAAGCATGCGACGACGCTGATGGTGACGTTCCGGTCCTGGTACGGCAGTAGAAGTGGATACAGTGCTTCGGCGCTCTGGCGATCTGAGGTGAAATGGATGGGGCGGGCGAGGAGCCAAACTCCACAGAGCCAAGTCACATTGCGCTTAAGGTCTCTGAAGCCATTAGACCGCAGCATCATGAGTTCGCGCCGAACGTCCTCAGTGCGGCCAGCGTGCGCAGCGAAGTATGCGGGCACGGTACGAAGCGTTAGGGATTCTGGGTAGCGATCGCGCAGCTCATAGAGTATCCCAAAATCACTAGGAATTTGTCCGCGAATATCGTCGATCGCCAATTTTTGGCCTGTGAAGCTCAGCGCAGCGTAAATTTCTCTTGCGTAGGGCCCCGCAACCCGGGTGGCAAACTCGTGAGCTTGGTGTGCGAGGTATTCTGCTGCATCAAGGCGGCCTGCCATCATGTTGCGCATGGAACGCCACACGAGACTTGCCCATCGTTCGAAAGGGTCTTTGGTTTCATCGCTCAACTGCGCGTGCGCCGCAATCGCCTCATCCACAGCATTCATGTCCCCGGCATCAACGAGGTCCGTGATCATGAGCGCATGGCCGCGCATCGCAAACTCAGGACTGCCAACCGCGGTTGCGATAGCGAGGACCTCGCGAGCAATCGAAAGCCGTTCCGCTAGGTCATCAGCTTCCAACAGAACACCATGCCGCGCGGTGAGCGCGTGGACGAGCGTCGTCGCATCACCGCTCATCCGTGCAGCGCGAACTGCGTCAGCGCTCAACTCCACTGCCTCCGTGGACGCCGTGTCCGAGCAGCCGTGGAGGGCGAGGCGGCTCAGCAGCCGGCCGCGCGAAATTGTATCGTCGGAGGATGTGGCGGCTAGAGCCTCGCGCAGCAGTTCTGGCGCTGCCTCGGAGCGTGAGCTCGCAACGAACTTCAGCGCCACCACCGCCCCAACACCCAGCGCCGCCTGGGTCAGCAGATCGACTGCTCCGATGCGCCGCGCGATCTCTGCAGCTCGCTTGAATGTCTCGCGCGATGCGTCTGCCTCGCCGGCCCATTCTTGCGCGCGACCGAGCGACAGTAGAATTTCGCAGTGCCGCCGATCGTTCTGCGATGCATAGCCGATGACGGCAAGCGTCTTCTGATGAAGCGTGACCGCCTCCTCGAAGGCCATCCGGGACATCGCCCGATGCGCGGCTCGGGTCGCGTGCTCCACGAATGCGTCGCCGCGGTTGAGGGGCGCGGCAGCAAGAAGATGATGCGCAACCTGGGCGCAATAGCGATCGGGGTCCACCTGCGCTCGGGCCTCGAGTGCCTTTCCGACCGCGTCGTGGATCTGAAGGCGGCGGTCGGCCGGAAGATCGTCGTAAAGCGCTTCACGAATGAGCGCGTGGCGAAAGGCAAAGCGTTCCGCGGGCCCCTCCGTTACGAGGCCATGTCGCCGAGGCTCGTCCAGAAGCTTCAGCACGTCGAGAAACGGAAGGTCGACGGCGGACGAGAGAATGGAAGCCTCGAACTCGCGCCCGATGACGGCTGCCGCTTCCAGCACGAGTCGACCCTTGTCGGTGATGGCTGCCAATCGAA
>JBFMAS010000652.1:0-8688 GCA_040755575.1 Thermodesulfobacteriota bacterium | reverse complement strand
TCGAGGATGATCGTGTGCCCCGCCTCGAGCGCGAGCACCGTCGCACCGACCTCGGCCATCAGCCTGACGGTCTCCGGTCCGACCGCGGGCACGTCGAAGCGCAGGTCCTGCTGCGGCTTGCTCACCTTGACGACCACCGCGCCGCCGCGCGCCAGCTCGCCGCCGCGGCGGATCGCAGCGTCCGTGCCCTCGACCGCCTCGACCGCGAGCACGAGGCCGTCCTTCACCACCACCGTCTGCCCGATCTCGAACGCGCCGATCGCCTTCGCGACCTCGAGCCCGTAGGCGACGTCGGCGCGCTCCTTCGCCTTCGGCGCGCGGCGGGACAGCACGCCCGGCTGCGGCACCAGGCGCGGCAGGTACTCCGTCGACGCGATGACGCGGATGCCCTCCGACTCGAGCTCCGCCGCGACGCCGCGCAGGAGCTTGTCGTCGTACAGCGTCCGCATGCGGGCGAGGAACGCGGCGCCGCGCAGGTCCGGCCGGAAGCCGCTGAACAGGCGCACCTTCTTGATGCCGCCCGCCATCACCGCGCGCTCGCAGCCGGCCTGCTTGAAGGTGCGGATGATCTTGCCGAGCTCGCCGACGCGCACCCAGGTGCACGACGCGACCTCGTGCTCGATCTCGGGGTCGGTCTCGCCGACGTGCGCGCAGGCGACCACCTCGACGCCCGCCTCGCGCGCGCCGCGCGCGACCAGCCGCGGGAAGACGCCGTTGCCGGCGATCAGCCCGAGCCGCGCTGCGCCGCTTGCCGCTTCCACCCGCGCCTCCCCCTCACGGCCGCGTCACGCCGCGCTCGCTGGCGGCAACGAACTCGGCCAGCGCGAGCGCGTGCAGCGAGCCGGCCAGCTCCTCGCGGACGCGCTCCACCGCTTCGCGCGCGAGCAGCTTGCTCTGGAAGAGCAGGCGGTAGGCGCGCTTGAGCTCGGTGATCTGCTCGGGTGTGAAGCCACGGCGCTCGAGGCCGACCTGGTTGAGGCCGACGAGCTTCGCGCGGTCGCCGTTCGCCATGCAGAAGGGCGGCACGTCCATCACCACCATCGATCCGCCGCCGATGAAGGCGCTCTCGCCCACGCGCACGAACTGCGCCACCGCGGCGAGACCCGAGACGATCGCGTAATCGTCGACGATCACGTGCCCGGCGAGCGCGACGCCGTTCGCGAGGGTCGCGCCGTTGCCGATGCGGCAGTCGTGCCCGACGTGGCTGTTGTTCATGAACAGGTTGTCGTCGCCGACGACGGTCTCCATGCCGCCGCCCTCGGTGCCGAGCGACAGCGTCGCGAACTCGCGGACGCTGTTGCCGTCGCCCATCACCAGCCGGCTCGGCTCGCCGCGGTACTTCTTGTCCTGCGGCAGCGAGCCGACGCTCGCGAACGGCGAGATGCGGTTGTCGGCGCCGAGCGTCGTGTGGCCGTCGATGCAGGCGTGCGAGCCGACCTGCGTGCCGCGCCCGATGGTCACGTGCGGCCCGATGACGCTGTACGGACCGACCTCGACGCCCGCGTCGAGCTTCGCCTCCCGCGCGACGATGGCGGTCGGGTGGATCCGCACCGGCGGCGGCGCCGCGCGGCTCGCCTCCGGGCGCGTGCCGGAGCCGTCGCTCGCGACCTCGACCGCGGAGAACTCGGCCTGCGTCACGACGTGGCCGTCGACGGTCGCGACGCCGCGCATCTTCCACAGCGGCCGGTGCCGCCGCAGGAGCTCGACCTCCATCCGGAGCTGGTCCCCCGGCACGACCTGGCGGCGGAACTTGACGTTGTCGAGGCTCGTCAAGACGAGGAACATGCGCTCCTGGGCGAGCTGCTCGACGTCGAAGCCGCCGTGGAACGAGCCGTGCACCAGCAGCCCCCCCGCCTGCGCCATCGACTCGCAGATCAGGACGCCGGGCATGATCGGCCGGTCGGGGAAGTGGCCCGTGAACTGCGGCTCGTTCCAGGTCACGTTCTTGACGGCGACGATGCGCTTGTCCGGCTCGAACTCGACCACCCGGTCGATCAGCAGGAAGGGGTAGCGGTGCGGAACGAACCTCGCGATCTCGTTGCCGAGGACCGTCATGGCTCTTGGCGCCCTCGTCGCCTCGGGCGCGGATGTCGCGGCGCTCGTCCCACCCGGCCTTTGGCTACCTCTTCGCGTTGTAGGCGCTCAAGACCTCGTCCGTGATGTCGGCCGATTTCTTGTAGTAGAGGACCGGGCTCGTGCCCAGCTCCAGGATCAGCGTGTAGCCGTCGCGATCGCCGACCTCCTTGATGATCGCCTGCAGGTCCTGGATGATCTTTCCCGTCAGCTCCTGGTCCTTCTTCTGCAGCTCCGCCTGCGAGTCCTCGAAGCGGCGCTTCAGGTCGAGGCGCTTGCTCTCGAACTCGTCCTCGAGCTTGCGGCGCTCCTCGTCGCGCATCACCACGCCCTTGGTCTCGAGCTCGTTCTTCAGGCGGTCGAGCTCCTCCTTCTTGCCCTTGAGCTGGCTCTCGAGCTTGCTCACCTGGGCGCGGAAGTCCTCCTTGGCCTTCTTGCCGGCCGCGGACTCGTTGAGCGCGCGCTGCAGGTCCACGTAGCCGACCTTGACCTCCGCCGCTGCGTCAAGCGGGGCGCACAGGATGGTGAGCAGCACCGCCGCGAGGCCGGCACGGCCGACGGACATTGCCTTCATGTCTTCCTTCTCCTTGGTCTTTCTTCAGAGCGGAGCGCCGAACGAGAACAGGATCGAGCTCTTGCGCTCGCCGGACTTGATGTTGAGCGGCACGCCGAACTCGACACGCAGCGGCCCGAACGGCGACAGCCAGCGAACGCCGCCGCCGACGGCGTAGCGCAGGTTGCCGACGTCGATGCCGTCGTCGTGCAGCCAGGCGTTGCCGAGGTCGAAGAACACCACCCCGCGCAGCCCGAGCTGCTGGACGATCGGGAAGATGATCTCGTTCTGCACCACCAGCTCGTTCGTGCCGCCGATCGGCTCGCTGTTGATGACGTTGCCCTGGGGGTCGAAGACGTCCTCGCGCGGACCGAGCGTGCGGGTCTCGTAGCCGCGGACGGTGTTGATGCCGCCGGGGAAGTAGCGCTCGAGCAGCGGCAGCTCCTTGCCGGAGAGGCCGGACTCGCCCTCGCCGTAGGCGATCGTGCCGCCCGACGAGAACACCAGCGTGCCGAAGTCGCGGATGCGGTAGATCGGTACGAACCAGCGGCCGCGGCCCTCGAAGCGGATGAACTTGGTCGAGCCGCCGAGGCCCGCGAACTCGAGCGAGATGTCCTGGAACGAGCCGTCGGTCGGGTCGAACGCGTGGTTCAGGGTGTTGCGCACGACGTTCGGCGCGATCGACGACACCGTGATCTCGCCCTGCTCGGTGAAGATGCCGGGCGGCGCGTCGAGCGAGACGTCGAAGATGCGGCCGCGCTCGAGCCGGTACTCGAGACCGACCCGCGTGTCCTCGAGCGACACGGGACCGACGTGATCGATGCCGACCGCCTCGAGCGGGTAGAGGCCGCGCAGCGAGAAGCCGGTGCTGCCGCGCGTGAAGTCGTTGAAGTCGAGCTCCGTGTTGTACAGCGTGATCGAGCCGAGCAGCTCGGTGTCGAGCACGTACGGCTCGGTGAAGGCGACATAGATGTTGCGCCGGATCGAGCCGAAGTCGGCGTTGAACACGATCCGCTGGCCGCGCCCGAACAGGTTGTTCTCGGAGATGCGGACGTTGAACAGGAACTGGTCGCCGGAGCTGTAGCCGGCGCCCGCGCTGAACGCGCCGGTCGACCCTTCCTTGAGGTCGACCAGCACGTTGATCTGGTCCGGTACCGCCGACTTGCGGGTCGTCAGGTTGACGTCCGAGAAGAAGCCGAGCCGGCGCAGCGCGTCGCGGCTCTTGCGCAGCTTGATCGCCGAGAACTGCTCCTGCTCGCCGATCCTGAGCTCGCGGCGGATCACCTTGTCGCGGGTCTTGGTGTTGCCCGTGATCTCGATCTTGCCGATGGTCACCGGGCGGCCGCGGTTCATCCGGAAGGTGACGTCGACCGCCTTCTCCTCGGGCCGGATGAGCGTCTCCGGCTCGACGTTGGCGAACGCGTAGCCCTGGTCGCCGAGGAAGTCCGTCAGCTTGGTGACGTCGTCGCGCAGCACGCTCGCGCGGAAGGTGGTGCCCTTCTCCGCCTCGATGCTGTCGAAGAGCTGCGCCTCCTCCTCGCTGGTCGGCGGCACGTCGCCGGCGAACTTGATGTCGCCGAAGTCGTACTGCTCGCCCTCCTGGATGTCGATCGTGATCTTCAGGGCGTCGCCTTCCCGCTCGACCTTCGGCTCGCCGACCTTCACGTTCACGTAGCCGTTGTCGTAGTAGTAGGCGGTGATGCGCTCGACGTCCGTCTTGAGCGCGTCGCGGTTCAGCGTGCCGGACTTGAACAGCCAGGAGAGCAACCACTTCTCCTTGGTGACCATGACGCCACGCAGGTCGTCGGAGTCGATGTTCTCGTTGCCGGTGAACTCGATGTCGCTGATGCGGATCGGCTCGCCCTGCTGGACCTTGTAGACCAGCTCGACGTCGCCCTCCGCCGCGCCGGGCCGCAGCTCGGGCGTGATGTCGACGTCGAGGTAGCCCTTCTCCTCGTAGAGGCGGTGGGCGTCCTCGATGCCGCGGCGCACCTTCTCGGGATCGTAGATCGTGCGCGCGCGCACCTGGAGCGCCGCCTCGAGCTCCTCCTGCTTGAGCTCCTCGTTGCCCTCGATGGTTACGCTGGTGATGAACGGGCGCTCGTGCACGCGGAAGACGAGCACCGCCTGGCCCCGTCCGGCGGCCGCCTCCTCGAGCTCGGCGCTGACGTCGTCGAAGAAGCCCATCGCGTAGATCGCGCGCAGGTCCTGGTCGACGCGCGCCGGGTCGAAGCGCTGCCCCGCCTGGCTCTTGACGTGGATGCGGATCGCCCCCTCGTCGACGCGCCGGTTGCCGCGGATCTCGACCACCGAGAGCGTCGGCGTGTCGCCGCGTGCCGTCGGGGCGAGCGGCTGCGCCGCACCGGAGTCCGCCATGGCCACCAGCGCGAAGGCGAGCACCACGCGGGCGAGCGCCGCGACGCGGCCGGCCGGGCGCGCGGCGCTCACGCCGCCTCCAGGTGTCCGTGCGTCAAGCGCATCGTGCGGTCCATCGCGCCGGCGAGCCTCGGGCTGTGCGTCACCACGACGCAGGTGATGCCGGCCTCGTGGTTGAGCTCGATCAGCAGGCGCTCGACCTCGGCGCCCGTGTCGGGGTCGAGGTTGCCCGTCGGCTCGTCCGCGAGAACGAGCGCCGGTCGGCGCACCACCGCCCGCGCCACGGCGACCCGCTGCTGCTCGCCGCCGCTGAGCTCCCCGGGGCGGTGCAGCAGGCGCTCGCCGAGGCCGACCCTCTCGAGCAGGGCCGTCGCGCGCTGCTCCGCGACGGCCGGCGGCTCGCCGCCGATCAGGCACGGCATCATGACGTTCTCGAGCGCCGTGAAGTCCGGCAGCAGGTGGTGGAACTGGAAGACGAAGCCGATCGACTCGCTGCGAAAGCGCGCCAGCTCGCGGTCGCGCAGCGGGCCGAGGTCGGTGCCTGCGACGCGTACGGTGCCCTCGCTCGGACGGTCGAGGCCGCCGAGGAGGTGCAGCAGCGTGCTCTTGCCGACGCCGGACTCGCCGACGATCGCGACGGTTTCGCCGGCTGCGATGTCGAGGTCGATGCCGGACAGCACGCGGACCTTTCTCGGGCCGTCCGTGTACTCCTTGACGAGTCCACGCGCCTCGACGTGATTCCTCTGTTCCCCCTCGCCCACCCCACCGATGCTCACCCGGCCCGGCTCACTCGTAGCGGATGACCTCGACAGGAGCGAGACGCGCCGCCTGCCGGGCAGGATAGATGGTGGCGAGGATGCAGATCGCGACCGCGGCGACCGCGACCAGCGCGAAGTTCTCGGGGTAGATGCGCACCGGGACCGTCGACACGTAGAACACGTCCTTCGGCAGCTCGATGAACTCGTAGCGCTCGAGCAAAAAGGCTCCGCCCAGCCCGCCCAGGATGCCGACCACCGTCCCCAGGATGCCGATCACCGCGCCTTTAAACACGAACACGGCGCCGATCGCCAGATTCGTCGCCCCCATCGACTTGAGAATCGCGATGTCCTTCCGCTTCTCCATCACCACCATGATCAGCGTGGCCGCGATGTTGAACGCCGCCACGAGGACGATCAACAGCAGCACGATGAATTGGATGAACTTCTCGAGCCGGAAGGCGACGAACAGGTTCCGGTTCACCTCCATCCAGTCGCGCGCGTAGTACGGGTAGCCGACCCGCTGCTCGAGCTCGCGGCCGACCGTACGGGCGTCGTCGATCCGCTCGACCCGCACCTCGACGCCGGTCGCCTTCTGGCCGATCTCGAAGAAGCGCTGCGCGTCGGCCATCGACATGAAGACGATGGTCGAGTCGTAGTCGTACATCCCCGAGTCGAAGATCCCGCCGACGGCGAAGCGCTTCACCCGCGGCACCATGCCCATGGCGGTCGGCGACCCGAGCGGCGACATGAGGTTGACCCAGTCGCCGACGCGGACGTCGAGCGCCTTGGCGAGCTCGGAGCCGATCAGCACCTGCGAGACCTCGATCGTCTCGTCGCGACCGTCGACGACGGTGGTGACCGGCATGGGCTGGCCGAGGCGGCCGACGTCGCCGTCCTTGAGGTGGCGCCGCACGTCGACGACGTCGTTCGCATGCTGCGGCTCGACGCCGCGGACGATCGCGCCCGACACCGAGGTGTCGGACGACACCATCGCCTGCCCGTAGACGAACGGCGCCGCGGCGACAACGCCGGGCGTTTCGCGGATCGTCGCGACGACCTTCGGGTAGTCGCGCACCGTGCCGCCGTGGCTCAGCAGCACGATGTGCGGGTTGAAGCCGAGGATGCGGTCGCGCAGGTCCTCCTCGAAGCCCGTCATGACGGCCATCACGATGCACAGCACCATGACGCCGATCGCGACGCCGCCGCCGGCGATGAGCGCGATCAGCGAGACGAACATCTCGCGGCGCCGCGCCCGCAGGTAGCGCAGCGCGACCATGATCTCCCAGCGCATTGCTCTTTACGGTCGCGCCGGCGGGCGCAGCAGCGGGAAGAGGATGACGTCGCGGATCGACGGCGCGTCGCAGAGCAGCATCACCAGGCGGTCGATGCCGACGCCGCAGCCCGCGGCGGGCGGCATGCCGTGCTCGAGGGCCAGCACGTAGTCCTCGTCCATCGGGTGCGCCTCGTCGTCGCCCCGCGTGCGGCTCTCGAGCTGGGCGAGGAAGCGCGCGCGCTGGTCGTCGGGGTCGTTGAGCTCGGAGAAGCCGTTCGCCATCTCGCGACCGACGGCGTAGAGCTCGAAGCGGTCGACGACGAACGGGTCGCCGTCGCTCGAGCGCGCGAGCGGCGAGACCTCGGCCGGGAAGCCGGTGACGAACGTCGGCTGGACGAGCTGCGCCTCGACCAGGTGCTCGAACAGCGCCGTCGCGACGCCGCCCGCACCGGCGCCCGGCGGCGGCACGACGCCGTGCCGGGCCGCGACCGAGGCGGCGCGCTCGGGATCGCGGAGGTCGGCGGCCGTGCAGCCCGCGGCGCGCGCGGTTTCCTCGAGCAGCGAGATGCGGCGCCAGGGGGGCCGCAGGTCGATCTCGTGCTCGCCATACTTGACGACGGCCGAGCCGGTGAGCCCGAGCGCGAGCTCGCCGACCATCTCCTCGAGCAGCGGCAGCAGGTCCTCCCAGGTCGCGTACGCCTGGTAGAACTCGAGCATCGTGAACTCGGGGTTGTGCTGCGTCGAGATGCCCTCGTTGCGGAAGTTGCGGCCGATCTCGAAGACGCGCTCGAAGCCGCCGACGAGCAGCCGCTTCAGGAAGAGCTCCGGCGCGATGCGGAGCTGGAGCTCGAGGTCGAGCGCGTTGTGGTGCGTGAGGAACGGCCGCGCGGCGGCGCCGCCGGCGATGGTCTGCAGGATTGGCGTCTCGACCTCGACGAAGTCGCGCGCGGTGAGGAAGCTGCGGATCCCGGCGAGCACCCTCGAGCGCGCGAGGAACAGATCGCGCACCTCGCGGTTCGCGATCAGGTCGAGGTAGCGCCTGCGGTAGCGGATCTCGACGTCCGACAGCCCGTGCCACTTCTCGGGCAGCGGGTGCAGGCACTTCGCGAGCAGCACGAGCCGTCGCGCGTCGACCGTGAGCTCGCCCTTGCGCGTGCGGAAGACGGTGCCCTCGACACCGATCAGGTCGCCAAGGTCGAGCGAGCGCGCGAGCTCGGACTGCTCCGCTCCGAGCGCGTCGCGGCGCAGGTACGTCTGGATGCGGCCGCTCACGTCCTCGACGACCACGAACGAGGCTTTGCCGAAGTCGCGGTTCGCAACCACCCGGCCGGCGATCGAGGCGGCAGGCTTCGCGGCGTCGAGCGCCGCGGCGTCGCTCGCGCCGTACGCTGCGTGCAGCTCGCTCGCGTGCTGCAGCGGCTTGAAGCCGTTCGGGTACGCGTTGCCGCGCGCGCGCAAGTCCGCGAGCTTGGCCCGACGCGTGGCGGTCAAGTCGTCTTCGGTCGGGACGCGGCGCTGCTCGGAGCTCATCAGCGGTTGCGGACGGGCGCGCATTTACTGGAGGTCGTCTGGGGCGTCAATTGAACGTGCGGCCCACGAACGTGATCTGGAGCGCGCGGGAGGCGGCGATCTGCCGGCTGCGCTCCGGTCGCCGG
>JBFMAS010000651.1:0-4315 GCA_040755575.1 Thermodesulfobacteriota bacterium | reverse complement strand
ACGCGCTTCGTCCGCCGCGCGCATCGAGCGGAGCGCGCGACGGACGAAGCGAGCGGCTCAGTCTTCCTCGACCGTCGTGGTCTGGCTGCGCGTGATGCGCGACACCCGACCCTCGTCGTCAATGTAAACCTTGACGCCCTTGCCGCTCAGCTCGGAGAGCTCGACGCCGGGCGGCGCCACGTACACCTTGGTGTCGTCGCCGACGCGGAAGCTGCGCGTCTGCTCATCGGTGATCACCAGCCGGCCGGTGGGCTCCGTCGTGGTGGTGGTGGTGGTGGTGGTCGTCCTCCTCTCCGAATCGGCGAGGGCGGCCCCCGCCGCCGGCACCGTGAAGGCGAGCGCAAGGGCGAGCATGCTGACATACCGTCGCATCGTCGTTCCTCCTTTGAGGCCGGTGAAGCGCAACCGCCGTGCCAGCGCGGAGCGGCGTCCCGCGCGACGCGACGCGCGCCGGACGAGGCGCGCGCGGCGCGCACGACCGGCATTTCCTACAAGCCGGCGGTCGGGACTGCCTGCGCCACGGTGCGGGAGCAAGCACCGGCACGATCGCGCTCGGCTGGCATGCGGGCTGCACCTCGTTGCCCCGCAGGAGTCGAACATGATCGACACGAAGAGCTTGATCGCGCTCGCCGCGGCGATCCTCCTTCAGGCCGCTGCCGCCGCGGCGCAGGCCGACGCCCCTCCCGGCGGACAGCTCCCACCGGGCAACGACGCCTCGCTGCGCGACACGCCGTCGATCCCGGCGCCGGGCGAGGCGCCGCTGGTGCCGGGCGCGAAGGACCCGACCGACGGCGACTTCGGCGAGCACCAGGTCACCGGCAAGGTGGAAGCGATCGACAGGCAGGCCGGTACGGTCTCGATCGACGTCAAGGGCAAGGACGTCAAGATCCTCTTCCCGCCGACGGCGCTCGCGCATCTCGATCAGGGCGACGAGGTCACCGTTCGGATGTCGCTGCAGAAGAGCCCGGCCGCCGGCACGAATCCGTAGCGCAAGGCGGCGGCGGGAAGCCGGCGACGGCCGCGATGCTTGATCGCCCGCGGCGAGCTGCGTAGGTTCGCCGCGATGCGCGCCCCCGTGCGTCTCGCGTGGGCCGCGACCGCCGCCGCGGTCGTCGGCGTGCTGGCGATGCTGCTGCTGCGCGCGCCGCCGCCCGAACGGGAGAGCGAGCAACGACCCGGCGCGCCGCACGCGTCCGGCGTACCGGCGCTCGACGAGCCGCAGGGCGACGCGGCGGGCGTGCCCCCCGGGCGCGCGACGCAGCCCGACGCGGCGCTGCCCGAGGACCCGTTCGCCGACGACGAGCACAACGCCTGGGCCGGGGTCGACCTCGAGCGCATCCGCGAGGCGTTGCCGGACAACCTCTACTGGAAGCTGTCGGCGCCGACCAAGGACCCGGAGGTGCTGCGCGAGCGCCAGCGCGAGCGCGAGCGGTGGAACGTCGAGTACGGCAAGATCCTGTCGAACACCGCCACCGAGGAGGAGATCCTCGCCTACTACCGCGAGCGCGATCGGCTCTACTCCGACTACATCGAGTTCGCGACCTACCTGTTCGAGCACCACGGGCGCGATCTCTCGACCCGCGACCTCGGCCTGCTGAAGGTGGCGGTCGAGCTCAACCTCGCGCGCCTCGAGGAGATCCCGCGGCAGATCGCGGAAGCGAACGAGCGGCGCGTCGCGCACGAGAAGGCGCGCGAGGCCTGGCTGCGCGACCAGTCGGCGTTCGGCGCCCCGTCTCCCTCCCGCTGAGCGCCGTCCGCTCCCGCTGGCTGCACTGCCTTGAGTGCCGTCCGGCTCCCTGATATTCGCGGCGCCACACCGAATCCGAGGGAAGCAGGAGGAATCGCAGCACCAGACCCAGAACCATCCAACGACGGGAGGGAACCGATGAGAAGCCGCAGCGCTTTCCGCGCACTTTTCCTGACCCTGCTGCCAGCGCTGGCAGCGACCGCGCTCGGCACGCACGCCCTGGCGGTCGGCATCGAGGACATCGTCGACGGCGGCAACTCCTACGCCTGGCAGCGCGTCGAGCTTCCGAACACGTACTGCAGCAACGGCTCCCAGTACCGCTTCTGGGTCTACGACTCGCCGACCTCGAACAACCTGCTGATCTCCTTCGAGGGCGGCGGTGCCTGCTGGGACTATGCGACGTGCAGCGGCCAGGCGGGCATCCTGGGCGCCGCGAACCCGAACGGCATCCCGACCGACTACATCACCCAGTTCAAGGCGCAGTACGTGTCGCCGCTGGTGAACGGCGCGGACCCCGGCATCCCGGGCCGTCCGAAGAACGACATCGCGACCAAGGGCTTCGACGTCGTCTACATGCCGTACTGCACGGGCGACGTGCACGTCGGCAACCGCGTCGTCACGTACAGCGACCCGACGGGCCAGAACCCTCCGATCACCTTCCGCCACGTCGGCTACAACAACACGATCGCCGCGCTGAGCTGGCTGCGCACCCGCTTCCCGAGCATCAACAAGATGCTGATCACGGGCTTCAGCGCGGGCGGCGTCGCGTCGAGCGCCGTCTACTACCAGGCGCGCCGCACGCTCCTGCCGGCGAAGGGCTACCTGCTCAACGACTCGGGCCCGATCTTCCCGGCGCCGACCTCGAGCTACAACTCGAAGCCGCTGCATCAGCTCATCACGGCGCAGTGGAACCTCGCGTCGCTCTACGGCCAGCTCCCGGCGTCGTTCAATCCGAACGACTTCGGCAGCATCAACGCGATGGTCGCGACGCAGTTCCCGACCGACCAGCTCGCCTACACGGGCTACTCGAGCGATTACAACTTCTCGCGGTTCTCGTACGAGCGCTTCTATCCCGGCATCACGCAGTCCGGGATCCTGACCAAGTGGCGTCAAGACCAGACGAACCTGATCAACCAGATCAAGGCCTACCCGAACTACAGCTACCACGTCCCCTGGCACCGGCCGATCAACGACAGCCACTGCTCGGCGATCATCACCTTCATCGGCAGCCACGCCTGCGCCAGCATCCGCAAGAAGTACTGGTACGAGTTCTACGAGTGGCCCTGGACGCAGACCTGGAAGTGCACCAGCGGCTGGACACCGATGGAGACCTTCCTGACCAGGTGGCTCACCAACAACCAGCAGAGCCGCATCGTCGAGAAGGAGAACAACTACAACAACGAGGACCCGGGGATGCAGATCGTCGCGCCGTTGATCAACGACGCGATCTCCGGCGGGTGAGCGCGGTCCGGCTCGCCCGTCACGGCGGAGGTATCGGATGAAGGCCGCGGTGATGGAGGCAGTCCGCAAGCCGCTCGTCGTGCGCGACGTGCCCGACCCGAAGGCCGCCGCGGGCGGCGTGGTCGTGCGCGTCGAGGCGAACGGCGTGTGCCGCAGCGACTGGCACCTGTGGACGGGCGACTGGACGTGGGTCGGGATCGCCGTGCCGCTGCCGCACGTCGGCGGGCACGAGTTCTGCGGCGTCATCGAGGAGGTCGGGCCGGGCGTCACGCGCTGGCGGAAGGGCGATCGCGTGCTCGTTCCCTTCAGCCAGGGCGACGGCACCTGCGAGTGGTGCCGCAGCGGCCACCAGAACGTCTGCGAGACCTTCCTGACGCCGGGCTTCGCGTACTGGGGCGGCTTCGGGCGCTACGTCGCGATCCCGTACGCCGACGTGAACCTGGTGCCGCTGCCCGAGTCGATCGGCTTCGTCGAGGCGGCGAGCATGGGCTGCCGCTACATGACGTCGTTCCACGGCATCGTCGACCGCGCTCGCGTTTCGGCCGGCGAGTGGGTCGCGGTGCACGGCTGCGGCGGCATCGGGCTCTCGGCGGTGCAGATCGCGTCGGCGCTCGGCGCCAACGTGATCGCGGTCGACATCGACGACGAGAAGCTCGCGCTCGCGAGGAAGCTCGGTGCCGCCGCGACGATCAACGCGGCGGCGACCGAGCCGGTCGGCGCGATCCTCGAGATGACCAAGGGCGGCGCGCACGTCTCGATCGACGCGCTCGGCGTCGCCGCGACGTGCCGCAACTCGGTGATGTGCGTCCGCAAGCGCGGCCGTCACCTGCAGATCGGCCTCACCTCCGCGGCCGAGAAGGGCGAGATCGCGCTGCCGATCGACCTGATCGTGCTGAAGGAGGTGACGATCTGCGGCTCGCTCGGCATGCAGGCGCCGCGCTTCGGCGCGATGCTGCAGATGGTGGAGAGCGGCAAGCTCGCGCCCGGCGAGCTCGTCAGCCGGACCATCCCGCTCGCCGAGACGAGCAGCGTGCTCGAGTCGATGGACCGCTTCGCGAACGTCGGCGTGACGGTCATCGACCGCTACTGAGCGTCGCCCGCCGGAAC
>JBFMAS010000650.1:0-6758 GCA_040755575.1 Thermodesulfobacteriota bacterium | reverse complement strand
AGATGAGCGCGATGGCGCCGGCCGCGCTCACCGTCGGCGTCCTGTGCCGCGCCGACGAGCCGGCCGTCGAGCGCACGCTGGGCTCGCTCGCTGCGGCGGCGGCGCCGCTCGCCGATGCGGGGCGCGAGGTACGCTTCGCCGTCTGCGTGAACGGCCCCGGCGCCGGCCCGGCGCTCGAGGCGGCGCGGGCGTTCGCCGCGCGCGAGCCGCGCTGGCGGACGACCGTCATCGTCGACGGCCGGGCCGACAAGGCGCGCGCGTGGAACCTCGTGCGGAGCGCGTGCACGACGCCGCTCGTCGCCTTCTGCGACGCCGACGTCGAGGTCGCACCGGACGCGCTGTCGCGGCTCGTCGCGGCCCTCGAGGCCGATCCGTGCGCGCTGCTCGCCAGCGCGCGCCAGGTGGCGCGCCTCGATGCGCCGGCCGCGGGGACCGTCGCGCGCGCGGCCTCGCTGCCCTACCGCTTCGACTTCCGGGTGGTCGGCGGCCGGCTCTACGTGATGCGCACGGCCGCGGTCGAGCGCATGCCGGAGGGGCTGCTGCTCGAGGACGGCTGGCTCTCGGCCCGGCTCGGCAACGATGCGCTGCGCACGGTGCACGACGCCGAGGTGCACTTCCGGCCGGCGGCGACGCTGGCGGACTACTTCCGCGAGCGGCTGCGCACCGAGGCGGGCAAGATCCAGATCCGCGAGCAGCGCCGCGCCGCCGGCGCGCCGCCACGTCCGATCGCGCGCTACCCGTGGCGTGACCTCGTCGCCGGGCTCGGCCTCGCCGACGCGCCGCTCGTCGCGCTGAACCTGGCCGTCCGTCTCGGCGCGCGCGCCGTCGCCGAGCTCGCCGCACGCGGCGGGCGGCGCATCGGCTGGGCGCCGATCGCGTCGAGCAAGCTGCCGCGTACCGAGGTTCCCACGCCATGAACGATCGTCCCGACTACACCGTCATCATCCTCACCTGGAACTCGCGCCAGCATCTGCGCGCCTGCCTCGAGTCGCTGCGCGACGCGGCGCCGGGCTACCGCGGCGCGCTCACCGTGATCGACAACGGCTCCGCCGACGGGACGCCCGAGCTCGTGCGCGCGCTCGCGCCCGAGGCGCGGCTCGTGCGCAACCAGACCAACCGCGGCGTCGCGGCGGCGCGCAACCAGGGGCTCGCGCTGGCGCGCTCGCCGGTGTCGATCATCCTCGACGTCGACACCGTGGTGCTGCCGGGCGCGTTCGCGCGCCTGCTGTCGTTTCTCGAGTCGGCGCCGTCGGTCGGCGTGTGCGGGCCGCGCCTGCTGCTGCCCGACGGCTCGATCCAGCCGAGCTGCCAGCTCTTCCCCACGGTGCTCGACAAGATCGCGCGCCAGCTCCCGCACTCCGTCGGCGAGCGCTTTTTGCGTCACGTCGAGCTCGCCGACTGGGACCACACCGGCGTGCGCGACGTCGACTACGTCGTCGGCGCGTGCCAGGCGATCCGCATGTCGGCGCTGCACAGCGTCGGCTGGCTCGACGAGCGGATTTTCTACGGACCGGAGGACGTCGACCTCTGCCTGAGGATGCGGCTGCGCGGCTGGCGCGTCACCTACGTCGGCGACGCCGTCGTGCGGCACGAGTGCCAGCGGGTGACGCGCCGTCGGCTGAACGCGCTCACGCTGCGCCACGTCCTCGGTCTCGCCCACCTCTACCGGACGCACGGCTACCTGTTCTCGCGCGACGGCCTCTACCGCCGCATCGAGCAGGCGGCGGCGCCCGCCGCACCGCCCTTGCCCGGAGCCTCGCGATGCGAGCCGGCGAGCTGACCTCGGACGGTGCGACGCGCCAGCTCGCCGCCGGCGTCGAGCCGGTCGCGCTCGCGCGCCGCCGTGCGCCGCGCGGACGGCTGCGCGGCGCCTGGCCGCAGCGGACCCTCGTGCCCGCGCTGCTCGCGTTCGACCTCCTCGCGGTCCTCGCGGCGTACGCGCTCGCGTTCGCGGTGCGCATCCGCTTTCCGCTGCCGCTGACCAGCGCGCTCCTCGAGCCCGACGCCGCATGGCAGCCGCACGCCGCGCTGCTCCTGCTGCTCGCGACGCAGGCGCCGCTGCTCTACGTCTTCGGCCTCTACGACGTCCGCCTGCTGCGCGACCGGGTGAGCCCGTGGCTCGCGCCGGCGGCCGCGGTGGCGGCGCAGCTCCTGCTGGTCAGCGCCTGGTACTTCTTCCGCGGCGAGATCGCGTTCCCGCGCTCGGTCCTGCTGCTGTTCAGCGCGGCGAACCTGCTGCTGCTCGGCGCGTCGCGCGTCGCCGCGCGCCGCGTGCTGCGCCATCTGTGCGACCCCGTGCGGGTCGCGCTCGTCGGCCCGCCGCGTGAGGTCGAGGAGCTGCATGCGCAGATCGAGCCGGACGCGGAGCGCCACGGCATCACGGTGATCGGTGCGGTGCGCGCCGGGCCGGCCGCCGCTGCCGCCGGCGACGGCGTCCCGTGCTGGCTCGGCGCGGCGTCCGACCTCGGCCGACTCGCGCGCGAGCATGCGATCGAGCAGCTCATCGTCGTGCCGGGCGGCACGGGGCGCGACGAGCTGCTCGAGACGGTGCTGCGCGCGACGAGCGGCGACGACCCGCCGCGGGTTGCGCTCGTGCCGTCGGTGTACGAGCTGCGGGTCGGGCGGCTCGCGTCGTTGCGCATCGACGACGTGCCGCTCATCGAGGTGGTGCGCGACCCGAGCCGCGAGCCCGCGTTCCGCGTCAAGGCGCTGCTCGACGGCGTGCTGGCGACGGCTCTGCTGACGCTCGCCCTGCCGGTCTGGCTCGTCGCCGCGGTCGCGATCCGCCTGAGCTCGCCCGGGCCCGTGCTGTACCGCCAGCGCCGGGTCGGGCGCGGCGGGCGCGAGTTCATCGTCTACAAGCTGCGCACCATGCGCGACGACGCCGAGCACGCGAGCGGCCCGGTGCTGGCGAGCGACGGCGACGAGCGCGTCACCGGCCCGGGACGCTTCCTGCGCGCGACGCGCATCGACGAGATCCCGCAGCTCCTGAACGTGCTGAACGGGACGATGAGCCTGATCGGCCCGCGTCCCGAGCGTCCGGAGTTCGCGGAGCGCCTCGCCGAGGAGATCCCGGGCTACCGCGAGCGCTGGCTCGTGAAGCCGGGGCTGTCCGGCCTCGCGCAGGTGCACGGCGAGTACCACACGTCGCCGGAGTACAAGCTCAAGTACGACCTCGCCTACATCCACAACTACACGCTGCTGCTCGACCTGCGGATCATGGCCGAGACGGTGAAGACGCTGTTCACGCGGCGCGGGGTGTGAGCTGGCCGCCCCCGCGTTCGTGCGCCGCGGGCCGCTCGGCGAGCTCGCGGCGGAGATCGTCGGCTGCGAGCGCTGCCCGTGCCTGCTCGCCCACTGCAGGGAGACGGCGCGCGTGCGCGTGCGTCGGTTCCGGGACGAGATCTACTGGGGCCGCCCGGTGCCGGCGTTCGGCGATCCGCAGGCGAAGCTGCTCGTCGTCGGCCTCGCGCCGGCGGCGCACGGCGCGAACCGCACGGGGCGGATGTTCACCGGCGACGACAGCGGCGCGTGGCTGTTCCGCGCGCTGCACGAGGCCGGATTCGCGACGCAGCCGACCTCGGTGCGCAGCGACGACGGGCTCGCGCTGCGCGGCGCGTACGTCACCGCGTCGGCGCACTGCGCGCCGCCGGACAACCGGCCGCTGCCGTCGGAACTCGCGGCGTGCCGCGGCTACCTGGTGCGCGAGCTGGCGCTGCTGCGCCGGGTGACGGTCGTGCTGGCGCTCGGCGCGATCGCGTGGGGCTCGGTGCTCGCGGCGCTCGCCGAGTCGGGCGTCGTGCTGCGGCCGAAGCCGCGCTTCGCGCACGGCGCCGAGGTGCGCCTCGACGCGCGCCGGGTGCTGGTCGGCTCGTACCACCCGAGCCGGCAGAACACGCAGACCGGAAAGCTCACGCGCGGGATGCTCGCCGCCGTGCTGACGCGCGTGCGGGCTCTCGCGTGAGCGCGCGGCGCTCGCCGCTCAGCCCTGCTTCGCGGTCCGGCCCGCGCCTGCGGCCTTCGCGGCGGCCGCCTCGTCGAGAAGCCGCAGCGTCTTCGGCGCGAACATGCCGTCCGGGGTCAGCTCGTTGCTTCGCTGGAAGGCCTCGAACGCGTTGATCGTCACCTGGTCGAGCTTGCCGTTCACCGGGCCCATGTACTCGTTGAGCACGGTGAGCTGCTCCTGGACCTTCTTCACCACCGCCGGGTCGACCTGCTGCTCGAGCGCGCCGTCGTCGATCGCGATCAGCGACTCCTTGGCCTTCGCCTCGGCCGCCTTGGCGCGCTCCTCGTCGCTCGGGACGCTGCAGCCGAGCGCGACGAGCGCCGCGGCGGCGGCACAGCAGGCGAGCAGGCGGTTCGGGCGGCGACGGCTCATGCGTCGGTCGTATCCGCGGCCGTGCGGGTGGTCAAGCTCGGGCGACGCCGGTATACGTGCCGCGGTGCCTTTGCCCGCACAGGTCGCCGCTCGCGTCCGGCGCGCGCTTTGCGCAGCGACCGTGCTCGCCCTGGTCGCGGGCCTGCAGGCGCTCGCCGCGTGCAACGCGGTCGCGGTCCGCCGCGGGGAGACGACGTCCGCCGACGTGCTGGTGCCGACGCAGCCCACGACCAACGTCAACATCCTGGCGATCGGGCGCGCCGACGTGGACGGCCGCATCGTGCTGCGCGGCACCGGGATCAGCGTCACGCGCGGCGAGACCGTGATGATCGGGATGTCGGGTCCGGGCATGATCCCCGGCACGGGCTTCGTCGTGCTGGGCTTCGGCTTCCAGGCGAGCGTCGTGCGCTTCGGCGAGACGCAGGGCGGCTCCGGGATCGTCCAGCCGGCGGTCGTCCTGTCGCTCGTCGTGCCGGCCGACACGCCGCCCGGTCTGTACTCGATCGTCGCCATGCGAGGCTTCGAGTTCGCCCTGTTCTCGGGCGCGATCGAGGTGGTGTGAGGATGCTCCGGGTCGGCCGCGTCGCCGCGCGGCGCGCGCTCGTCGCGACGCTCGCGATGCTGCTCGCCGTCCCCGGGACGGCGCGTGCGTTGACGCTCGCCGCGATGCCGCTCGAGGAGATGACGCGCGCGGCGAGCGTCGTCGTGCGCGGGCGCTGCGTCGACCGTCAGGTGACGCGCTCGGCCACGGGACGAATCGAGTCGCTCGCGCGCTTCGAGGTGCTCGAGGAGGCGAAGGGGGAGGGCGCGCGCGTCGTCACCGTGCGCCAGCTCGGCGGTCGCCTCGAGGGAGACGGCGTCGAGCTCGTCGTCCCCGGCGCGCCGCTCTCCGAGCCGGGCGACGAGGCGCTGCTCTTCCTCGAGCCGCACGACGGCGAGGTGCTGACGGTGGTCGGGCTCGCCCTGGGCTACATGCCGGTCGCGGTGCTGCCCGGGAGCGGCGCCGTGGTGCGCGTGTCGCGCGTGCTCGGCGCGGACTACGCGTCGGGCGGCGTGCGGCCGGTGGGCGATCTGCTGCAGCGGGTGCGCGAGATCGACGGGCTCCGGCGGCGATGACGGCACGCGGCGTACGACCCGTCCTCGTGGCAGCGGTGCTGCTGCTCGCGGCGCTCGCGACCGCGAGCCACGCGTTCGCCTACGCGTTCCTCTACCTCGGCTCGTCGAACGGCGTGCCGCGGCGCTGGGACCTCGCCTCGCTGCCGGGAGGCCGCGTGCCGTGGCAGATCTCGACCGCCGTCGGCGGCAACGTGATCGGCAACCGGGCTCCGATCGACGTGCTCACCGAGGCGTTCTCCGCCTGGGAGTCGCTCGACACGTGCGCCATCCGCTTCGCCTTCCAGGGCACGCGCGACGAGCGCGAGCGCAACGCGTTCGACCGCGTCAACCTGGTGACGCTCGGCGCCTCGGAGTCGCTCGGCACGGGCGTGCTCGCGGCGGCCTTCCTCAGCAGCGACGGCGCGGGCGTGCTGAACGACGTCGACATCGTCTTCGCGAGCAACGTGCCCTACACGACGTCGGCGGCGCCCGAGCCCGACGCCTACGACCTGCAGTCGATCGCGACGCACGAGATCGGCCACCTGCTCGGCCTCGAGCACAGCGGCCTCGCGCGCGGCACCATGGCGCCGTTCAGCGACCGCGGCGACGTCTACCAGCGCACGCCGCACGAGGACGATCGGATCGGCGGCTCGCTGCTCTATCCGGACGGCGGCTTCCCGGCGCTCGGCGGCTCGCGCGCCGGCCGGTTAACGCTGGCCGGCTCGCCGGTGTTCCTCGCCAACGTGGTGGCCGCCGACATCGACGGGCCGATCGTCGCGAGCGCGTTCAGCCGGCCCGACGGCAGCTACGTCATCGACGGGCTTCCGCCCGGGGTCTACCTGGTATACGCCGAGCCGCTCGATGGACCGGTGCTGCCCGCCAACGTCGGCGGCTTCCGCTCCGCCTTCGGCGCGACGCCGACGACCGGCTATGGGACCTTCTTCCACTGACCTGCGCCTCGTGCGGGTCGTGGTCGCGCTGTGCGTCGCCGCGTCGGCGGCTCCGGCGACCTGGCCGGCGGCCGCGCCGGCGCAGACGCTCGAGCGCTTGACGCTGATCCCGACGCCGCCCGCAATCACGCCCGCGGAGGCGATGGAGCACGTCGGCGAGGTGGTCGATCTGGAGGCGATCGTGAGCGAGGCCAGGGCCCAGGGCGGGCGCGTGCTCCTGCAGACGGCCGAGTCGGCGGGGGCGCCGCTGCGGATCGTGATCGTGCCCCCGATGGTCGGGCCGAAGCCCGCGGCGCTCGCCGCGCGCTACGGCGGCCGCCGCGTCCGGGTGCGCG
>JBFMAS010000649.1:0-5992 GCA_040755575.1 Thermodesulfobacteriota bacterium | reverse complement strand
GAGCAGGTGACGCACATTTCCGCGGCTCCTTAGTCGCGGCCCCATTGAAGCCCGAATGCCCTCTTCACCGCGCTGCGAGCCCCACCACCTATTTCCGCGACTCCTTAGTCGCGGCCCCATTGAAGCGTGTTGTCGGCGCAGCGCCTCGACACGCTCGGCCGCATTTCCGCGACTCCTTAGTCGCGGCCCCATTGAAGCCGCGCTATTCGCGCTCTGTAGCTTAGCTCAGTCGCGGCCCCTCGAAGCAACGAGGCGCTCGCCTAGCGTGACGATCAGCTTCCGCCTTCCGCCGCTCCAGCGTCAATACTCCGGTCGCCCGTTTTGCACCGCCCACGCCTCGATCAGCTCCGCGTCCGCCCGAAGCAGGAACCCCGCGCGCACCGCGCGCTCGTTCGACCGCCTGACGGCCGCGACGTAGTCCGCGTTGCTCGGGTAGAGCGCGTCGATCTCGGCGGCGCTGAACGGCATGGTGGTGCCGAAGATGCGGCAGAAGCTGCCGCCCGTCTGGCCGAGGCCCGACAGCGTCGCCGTCGGCGCGTCGACGTACGAGGTGCGGATGCCGCCGCGCACGTTGCCGTGCTCGTCGAGCACGAACTCGCCGTCCTCGAGCTCGAGCCGCATTGCGCGCGTGGGCGGCGGGCCGCCGCCGATCCAGCGCTCGAGCGCGGCGTACGCGGCCTTCAGCACCCAGTGCTGCGGGCCGGAGTTGACCGGCGAGTCGCACTCGATGATCCCGGGGATCGGCGCCGCCGTCACGCGCACCTCGGCGACCGACGGGTCGTCGCCGACGTCGGTCCAGCCGCCGCCGAGCGTGTAGGTGTCGGCGTGCGCCGTCCCTGCGGCTTCCCAGAGGCGGATGTTGCGGCCGTCCGGCTGGCGGTCCGGGAGGAAGCCGAGCGTGACGAGGTCGGTCTCGGTCTGGAAGGTCAGCACCGGGACGCGGACGTCGCCGCGGATGCGGACGACCTCGGGCGTGGCGACCGGCGGCAGCGGGTCCTGCGCGAGCGGCGCGCTGCCGCCGCCGCGGCTGTGGACGAGGAAGCCGTCGTAGACGCGCGCCAGCGGATCGACCGCGTTGACGTAGGTCACCATGCGGAACGCGGACTGCGATTCGCCGGCCGCGATCAGCTTGCGGATCTCGAGCCCGCCGAGCGGGTCCGGGCCGTTCGGCGCGCGCAGCGCCTGCCCCGCCTGCGAGTAGATGTCGTACGAGAAGCTGTCGCCCGGGTGCGACAGCGTGCCGTAGCGCTCGGGATCGGAGGTCTTGAGCCCGCCGACGAGCGGCGTCAGCGGCGACGCCGGACCCTCGACGCCGACGAACTGCGCCGACACGCCGACCCAGACGTCGCCCGTGCGGACGATCTCGGTGTGCAGCGCGATCCAGTCCGGCGCCGCGTCGAGCCCGCCGCTGACGTTCAGCCACTCGACGACCACCGTGCCGCTGAAGCGCGCCGGGTCGATCGGCCGGTAGACGACGATGCGCGTCTTGTAGGGCGCGGTGGTGCCCGAGCGCACCACGCGCCAGCGGCCGTCGGCACGCAGCGGACCCGCGGCGGCGTAGGACGTCGCCTCGCCCGAGAGGAAGAACTCGGCCTGCTCGTAGCCCTGCTCGCCGAGGTCGAACGACGTGCCGGAGACCGTCGGCGTGCCGCGCCCGGCGTCGCCCGGCTCCTCGATCACGGGGCTCGGCACGCTCGAGCGCTCGAAGCGCACCGCCATCGGCCGGCACGCGGGCAGCACGTCCGCGGCCGCGGCCGACGCGGGCGCGTTGCGCACCGTGCGCGCGCAGCGCGGCGCCGTCTCGGCGCGCGCCGCCGGCGGCGTCGCGGCCCAGGCGGCGAGGACGGTGACCAGCACGGCGGCGATGCTCGTGTGCGACATGGCGTTCCCTCCGGGGTCCAGCGCCTATCGCACCCCCGACCGCGCCGGCAAGGAGGATTCGGCCAGGCTCCTACCCGCACGACGCGGCGATCGAGGCGAGCCCGTGCGCGACCGTCGTCAGCTCCTCGCCGCCGCGCAGCCGCTCCGCGCCGAAGCGCGCGGCGAAGATCGCCCGCACGCTCGGCACGAGGGAGGAGCCGCCCGTCAGGAACACCCGGTCGACGTCGGCCGCGGCGACGCCGCAGCGCGCGAGCAGGCGATCGACGCACCCCGCCAGACGCGCGAGCTGATCCGCGACCCAGGATTCGAGCTCGCCGCGCGACACGTCCTGCACGATCAGGCGCGGCAGCTCGCGGAACTCGAAGCGCGTCCGCTCGCGCTCCGAGAGCGCGAGCTTGGTGCGCTCGACCGCCTCGTAGAGCAGGTAGCCGAGGTCGTCCTCGACGAGCCGGATCAGGCTGTCGATCTTGCTCGGCTCGAGCGCCTGGAAGCGGAGCTGGCGCAGCGTGTCGCGGGTCGCCGGCGTGGCGAGGAACGAGACGTCCTCCCAGCGCTCGAGCCGCCCGTAGAGCCACGACGGCATCGGCAGCGTCTTGCCGTGCTCCGAGCGGCGCAGCGAGCCCAGGCCGAGCCGCGGCGCGACGAGCGCCCGCACGATGCGGCCGTCGAACGCGCCGCCCGCGACCGGCACGCCGTCGACGCCGAGGATGCTCGCGCGTCGATCGGCCTCGGCACGTGCACCGGGGCCGAGGCGGATCAAGCAAAAGTCGCTGGTGCCGCCGCCGAAGTCGCCGATCAGCACGAGCTCGTCGTGGTCGAGCGCACGCTCGTACGCATGGGCGGCGGCGACCGGCTCGTACTCGAACGCGACCTCGGCGAAGCCCGCCTGCCGCGCGGCCTCGGTCAAGCGGACGATCGCCCGCTCGTCGCCCTCGACGTCGACGTGCCCCTCGGGCCCGGCCGCGAAGTGCACCGGGCGGCCGAGCAGCACGCGGTCGCCCGCGTCGCCGAGCTGCGCGCACGCCGCCGTCCGCAGCTCGCGGAGCAGGATCGCGACCAGCTCCTCGAGCGTGAACTTCCAGCCGAAGACGTGGGTCTCGGTGAGGTGCCGGCTCGCGAGGTGGGACTTGAGCGACTGCAGGAAGCGGCCGCCGGCCCCCTCGTCGAGATACGAGGCGATCGCCCACGGGCCGGCGGTCGGCAACGGCCGGACGTTCGGCCTGCGGTCGAGCGCGCTGAAGTGCAGCACGGAGCGGAAGGTCGCAGTCCGTCGCTCGCCGTCGCCGAACAGGGCGAGGCGCGAGGCGCCGTCCCGGGACGCTGCCCCGACGGCGCTGTTGGTGGTGCCGAAATCGAGCCCCAGCATGCGTTCGCTTATGGCGCCCGACCGGGCGCCCCTTCAACGCCGACAAGTCGCGGGCGGAAAGCGCCGATGGTGTTCTCGGAGCGATCGTGCAAGGTAGCGGCTCGACCGGGGCGACGCAGGAGCGGCGGCCGAAGCGATGAGCCGGTGAGCGTCGAGCACCGCGATGGCAGGAAGAAGAGCGACCAGGAGCAGCGTCGACCGAGCAGCCGGTGGCGACGGGCTGGGGGTCGACCTCCTCTCGCCGGCGGAGCTCGACCCCACCGCGGAGCTCTTGCGCAGCGTCCTCGACTCGACCGCTGACGGCATCCTGGTGGTCGATCGCGCCGGGGCGATCGTCACGTACAACAAGCGCTTCGCCGACATGTGGCGCCTGCCCGACGACGTGCTCGCGTCGCGCGACGACGAGCGCGCCCTGTCGTACGCGATGCGGCTGCTCGAGAACCCGGACGCGTTCCTCGCCAAGGTGCAGCAGCTCTACGGCGAGCCGGACGCCGAGAGCTACGACGTGCTGCGGCTGCGCGACGGCCGCATCTTCGAACGCTACTCGCAGCCCCACCGGCTCGGCGGCGAGATCCACGGCCGCGTGTGGAGCTTCCGCGACGTCACGCAGCAGCGCCGGGCGGAGGAGCACGTGCGCATCAGCGAGCGGTACTTCCGCCTGCTCACCGAGCAGGGACGCGACCTGGTCGCGATCCTCGCCGACGACGGCACGCTGAGCTACGTGAGCCCGTCGCACGAGAGCGTGCTCGGCCACGCGCCGCACCGGCTCCTCGGCACCGACGTGCGCTCGTGGATCCATCCCGACGACCTCGCGTACGCCGAGGAGGTGTTCGCGGGGGTGCTGCGGACGAGCGGCCCGATGCCGGCGATCGAGCTGCGCTTCCGCCACGCGGACGGCTCCTGGCGCGTCATCGAGTCGATCGGCACCAATCTGCTGCACGAGCCCGGCATCGCGGGGATCGTCGTCAACGCGCGCGACGTCACCGAGCGCAAGCGCGCCGAGCAGCGGACGGAGACGCTGCTCGCGGTCGCGTGCGACATCGTCGGCACCGTCGACCTGCAGCAGATGCTGTCGCGCGTCCAGCAGCGCGCGGCCGACGCCGTGCCGTGCGACGCGGTCGCGGTGCTCTACGACGACCAGGAGCACGACCTGCTGCGCGCCCTGTCGCAGCACGGCTTCCCGGACGACCTCGCCCCGACCGTCGAGGCGCTCGAGTTCCCGAAGTCGACGCTGCCGTTCGCCGAGCGCAGCGCCCGCGGCGAGACCGTCGTCCTGCGCGACTTCGACACCAAGCCGTGGCTGCCGCCGGAGCTGCACCCGCTCGCCGCCACGACCTCGCTCGTGGTCGCGCCGTTCAACGTGTGGAGCCGGCACTTCGGCCTGCTCGTCGCCATCAACTTCGGCCACGGGCGGGCGTTCGACGAGGGCCAATCGGAGCTGGTCACGGGCATCGCGAGCCAGGTCGCGCTCGCCATCGAGGCGCTCGAGCTGTTTCGCATGCAGCGCGAGGAGGCGGAGGTCGCTCGCGCGCTCGCCCGCGTCGGACGCGACCTGATCTCGAACGTCAACCACCCGCAGTTCCTCGATCGCCTGTGCGAGACCTGCGCCGACGTGCTGCGCTGCGACGTCACGTCGACGCTTCTCGAGCGCCCCGAGGAGAGCGCCTACGTCCCGATCGCGGCGCACGGCAGCACGCTCGAGGAGAAGGAGGTCGCGCGCCTGCTCAAGGTCCCGTACGACATGATGAGCTGGCTGCTCGGCAAGCTCGAGCGCGAGGACGTGGTCGAGGTGACCTCGATCCCGAGCCACGTCCTGTCGACCGACGAGCAGCGCAGGTACGGAGTCGCCGGCGCGCTGTGCATGGCGCTGCGCAGCGGCGGCGAGATCACGGGCGTCCAGGTCGCGTACCGCCGCGGCGGCGGCGGGTTCAGCCAGAGCGAGCGCCGGATCGCACGTGGGCTCGCGCAGATCGCGTCGCTCGCGCTGAGCCACGCGAACCTGGTCGACGAGCTCGAGCGCGCGAACCGCGTGCGCTCGGAGTTCGTCGCCACCGTGTCGCACGAGCTGCGCACGCCGCTGAACATCATCCTCGGCTACGGCGACCTGCTGCTGACCGGCACCTTCGGCGAGCTCAACGACGAGCAACGCGGCACCCTGCAGCGCATGGACCGTCGCGCGCGCGAGCTCCTCGACCTGGTCAACTCGACGCTCGAGGCGAGCCGCCTCGAGCGCGGTCAGGTGCCGCTCGACCTGCGCGAGACGTCGCTGCGCGAGCTCGTCGCGGCGGTCGACGCCGAGACCCGCGAGCTGCAGGAGAAGGGCGGCGTACCGCTGCGCGTCGACCTCGAGCGCGGCGGGATCCCGCTGCGCACCGACCCGGCGAAGCTCAAGCTGATCCTGAAGAACCTGGTGGTGAACGCGCTCAAGTTCACCGAGCGCGGCAGCGTGACGGTCCGCGCCGCGACGACGGCCGAGCGCGTGCTGATCGAGGTGGTCGACACCGGCATCGGCATCCCGAAGGAGGCGCTGCCGGTGATCTTCCAGGCGTTCCGCCAGGGCCACGACGCGACGCTGCAGGGCCAGGGGGGCGTCGGCCTCGGGCTCTTCATCGTGGCACGCTTCGCCGAGCTCCTGCGCGGCAAGGTCGAGGTCGAGAGCGAGGTCGGACGCGGCTCGACGTTCCGGGTCGAGCTGCCGCTGCGGGTGTGAGCGCGCGCGCGGCGCGTCCCCGGGCCGCTCCCGGG
>JBFMAS010000648.1:0-7128 GCA_040755575.1 Thermodesulfobacteriota bacterium | reverse complement strand
CTCAACGTGACGCGCGCGATCCTCGCGGTGCTGAGGCGGATCGGCGAGGGCTGCCCGTCGCTCGGGCGCCACCTGCAGAGCACGGTGTGCACCGGCACGCTGTGCGCATACGTGCCGGATCCGATGCAGCCGGTGGTGTGGAAGGCCTCGTGACCGGCGTCAAGGGCCGAGCCGGCCGAGCTCGTGCACCACGAGCACGCGGCCGCCCGCGCGCTCGAACACCTGGCCGCGGGCGACGACGTGCGCCGCGATGTGCTCGCGTGCGGCCGCGCTCGGGTCGCTCGCCGGAGTGCTGCCGGCGAGCGGATACAGCGTCCCGGTGTCGTCTTCGACGATCGCGAGCTGGCCGCCGTTCTTGAGGCAGACGAGCGCGCACGCCCGATGGCCCTCGCCGCGCGCTCCGTCCCGCAGGTAGCAGCTCGTCTCGACCACCTCGCCGCGCACCTCGACGAGCCGCCCGCCGGGGATCTCCCTGGGCTCGCCCGCGAGGCCCGGGGACGCCCACGCGGCCGCGACGCGGATTACGCCGAGCAGCCAGGCGGCGACGATGATCGCCGTCCGTCGGCGTGACGAGCGCCGCGCGTGCATGGCGGCAAGAGATAGCGGCCCCGCGCCGCGGCTGCACGCGCCGCGCCCGCTCCCCGCCGCTCGCGTGCGCGCGAGGCACGTTTGCTTGCCAGTGCGCAGGGTGGGCGGTACCTGGGAAGCCGTGGCCGCTGGGATCGTCTATCTGGTCGGTGCCGGGCCAGGAGACCCAGGCTGCCTGACCTTGCGCGGCCGCGACTGCCTCGCCCGCGCCGACGTGGTGATCTACGACTACCTCGCGAACGTGGAGCTCTTGCGGTACGCCCCGGCGCACGCCGAGCGCGTCTTCGCGGGCAAGCACGGCGCCGGCCCGCACCTGCTCGAGCAGGACGAGATCAACCGGCTGCTGGTCGAGGGTGCGCGCGCCGGGAAGACGGTCGTCCGGCTGAAGGGCGGCGACCCGCTGGTCTTCGGGCGCGGCGGCGAGGAGGCGGAGGCGCTCGCCGCCGCCGGGCAGCGCTTCGAGATCGTGCCCGGCGTGACGTCCGCGCTCGCGGTGCCGGCGTACGCCGGCATCCCGGTCACGCACCGCGACTGGGTGTCGGGGGTGACGGTGCTCACCGGGCACGAGGCGCCCGGCAAGCGGACGCCCGGCGTGCGCTGGGATCTAATCGCGACCGCCGGCAACACGATCGTGCTCCTGATGGGGGTCACGCAGCTCAGCGCCAACCTGCAAGCGCTGCTCGCGGCGGGCCTCGATCCGGCGACGCCGGTGGCGGCGATCCGCTGGGGCAGCACGGCGCGCCAGCAGGTGATCGAGGCGACCGCGGGGACGCTCGCGCGCGACGTCGAGCACGGCCGGCTGCGCCCGCCCGTCACGGTGGTGATCGGGGAGGTCGTGCGCCTGCGCGCGACGATCGCGTGGTTCGAGCGTCGCCCGCTGTTCGGGCGGCGGGTGCTGGTGACGCGGACGCGCGAGCAGGCGGGCGCTCTCGCGGCGCTGCTCGCGGACGCGGGCGCCGACGTCGTCGAGTGCCCGGCGATCGCGCTCGTCGCGCCGGAGTCGTGGGAGCCGCTCGAGCGCGCGCTCGAGCGCCTCGAGACGTACGATTGGCTCGTCTTCACCAGCGCGAACGGCGTCGAGCGCTTCTTCGCAAGGCTGGATCTGTCCGGACGCGACGTGCGCGCCCTGCACGCGGCGCGCATCGCGGCGATCGGGCCGGAGACCGCGCGAGCGCTGGCCGCGCGCCACCTGCGCGCCGACGTCGTGCCCGACGAGTTCCGCGCCGAGGGGCTCCTCGAGCGGCTCGCCGGCGACGACGTGCGCGGCAAGCGCTTCCTGCTGCCGCGCGCGGCCGGCGCACGCTCGGTGCTGCCCGACAGCCTGCGCGCGGCCGGCGCCGAGGTCGACGAGGTGACGACCTATCGCGCGGTGACGCCCGAGGAGAGCATCGAGCGCCTGCGGCGCATCCTCGACGAGGCGCCGCTCGACGTCCTGACGTTCACCAGCTCGAGCACGGTGACGAGCTTCCTCGGCTTGCTCGACCGGGCCGATCCCGGCCGCGGGCGGGCGCGCATCGCGGGCGCGCGGGTCGCGTGCATCGGGCCGATCACGGGCGCGACCGCGGCCGAGCACGGCTTGCACGTCGACGTCGTGCCCGGGAAGTACACGGTGCCGGCCCTGGTCGACGCGATCGTCGAGCACGCTCGGCGAGGCGCCGCGCCGGCGGCGCAGGAGGTCTTTTGATGTCGGGTCGATACCCCACCGTCCGTCCGCGGCGCCTGCGCACGAGCGACCGGCTGCGCCGCCTGGTGCGGGAGGCGCGGCTCGCGCCCGAGCAGCTCGTGCTGCCGCTGTTCGTGATCCCCGGCCGCGGCAAGGCGGTCGACGTGCCGTCGATGCCGGGCGTCAAGCAGTGGTCGGTCGACCGGGTCGGCGAGGAGGCGGGCAGGGCGTTCGACGCCGGGGTGCGCAGCGTCATCCTGTTCGGCATCCCCGAGGGCAAGGACGCGCGCGGCAGCGACGCCTGGCGCGACGACGGGATCGTGCAGCAGGCGCTCGGCGTCCTGCGCCGCGACCTCCCGGAGCTGACCCTGATCACGGACGTCTGCTTGTGCGAGTACACCGATCACGGCCACTGCGGCGTGCTCGAGGGCGAGACCGTCGCGAACGATCCGACGCTCGAGCTGCTGGCCCGCGAGGCGGTGTCGCACGCGCGCGCCGGCGCGGACGTGGTCGCTCCGTCGGACATGATGGACGGCCGGGTCGGCGCGATCCGCAGCGCGCTCGACGCGGCGGGCTTCGCCTCGGTGCCGATCCTGTCGTACGCCGTCAAGTACGCCTCGGGCCTCTACGGTCCGTTCCGCGACGCGGCGCAGTCGACGCCGGCCTTCGGCGACCGGCGCAGCTACCAGATGGACCCGGCGAACGGCCGCGAGGCGCTGCGCGAGCTCGCGCTCGACCTCGAGGAGGGCGCCGACATGGTCATGGTCAAGCCCGCGATGACCAACCTCGACGTGATCGCCGCGGTGCGCGCCGCCTGCCACGTCCCGGTCGCGGCCTACCAGGTGAGCGGCGAGTACGCGATGATCAAGGCCGCCGCCGCGAACGGCTGGGTCGACGAGGCGCGCGTGGTCGACGAGACCCTGACCGCGATCCGGCGGGCCGGCGCGGACCTGATCCTGACCTACTTCGCCGCCTCGGCGGCGCGACGCTGCTGAGCCGGCGGGGAGGAGTGCGCGTGGCGACCAGTCCGATCAAGCGCGTGAGCCACATCGGGATCTGCGTCTCGGACCTCGAGCGCTCGCTGCGCTTCTACTGCGAGGTGCTCGGCTTCGAGCGCTCGGCGACGAGGCCGGACGTGCACGTCGCGGGCGAGCCGAGCGACACGCTGCTGCGGCTGCGCGACGTCGAGCTGCACGCGGTCTACCTCGAGCGCGACGGCTTTCGGCTCGAGCTGCTGCACTACGCCTCGCCGCGCCCGCCGGCGCGCGCGCCGGAGCGGGCGATGAACGACCTCGGCTTCACGCACCTGTCGGTGCAGGTGCCCGACGTCGCGGCGGCGCTCGGCGAGCTCGAGGGCCTCGGCGTCGAGGTCGAGCGCGACACGGTGATCGAGGTCGGGGGCACGACCGTCGCGGCCTTCGTCCGCGATCCCGACGGTCTGCCGATCGAGCTGGTGATCGCGCGCTAGGGGTCGAAGCCGAAGCGCTCGATCCAGCTCGGGTCGGCGCCCTTCACCTCGAGGCGGGCCGGGAGGCCGCGCGGGCGCTCGCGACGCTCGCCGATGCGCAGAGCGCCGGGCTCGCGCACGTCGTCGACCAGCAGGTCGATGGTGAGCTGGTTGAAGTCGCCGCCGAGGGTGACGTCGAGGCCCTCCTCCTTGCCGGCGCTGCGCGTCTCGAACTCGAGCTTGGAGGGCTTCGACTGGCGGATCTGCAGGTCCTCGGACGAGGGCGTCACGTCGCGGAAGCTGCCGGCCTTGCTGGTACGCAGCTCGCCGCGCACGCGGTGCTGCTGCCCGTCGGGGACCAGCCGCAAATGCAGGCGACCCCCCTCGCTCCACAGGAAGCAGGCGACCGTGCCGTTGCTGGTGAAGGAGGGACGCCCGTACAGCAGGCGAAAGGGGAGGACGTCGGCGGGCGGCGCGGCGAGCGCGTCGCGGCCCGCGCCGGCGGCGAGCAGCACGGCCGCGAGCAGCACGGCCGCGAAAAGCGCACGGCCGGCGCGCGAGCAGCGGCTCACGGCGCGGGCGGGCGGACCGGAAGCTCGCAGAACTCCCCCGTCTCGGCCCGGGCGCCGTCGAGCGTGAACGCGCGGCTGACGGTCCAGGTGAGGCCGAAGGTGCAGAAGTAGAGCGCGTGGTGCCCGGACTCGCCGCCCGCGACCGCGATCAGGAACTGCTCGGGGCGTGCGGCGAGCGGCACGGTGCCGTCCTCGACGTAGCCGCGCTGCTCGAGCTTCGGCCAGTACGCCCGCGGCCAGCGCTCGATCGGGGTGCGGGTCTTCTCGAACAGCATCCGCTGCACGTCCTCGACCGAGAAGCCGTCGCGCGCGATCTTGGCGGCGAAGTCCGGGCACAGCAGAAGCAGCATGTCGCCCTTCGCCTGCGGCACGAGCACCTTGTTGTTGCCGATCCAGTCGATGCCGTGCGCGAGCACGTCGATCAGCTCCTCGCCCGTCTCCGCGAACACGTCGGCGATGTCCTGCGTGCCGGTCGCGACCGTCGCCGTCACGACGCTCTCCTCGGAGCGGAAGCCGCGCCGCACGTGGAAGGGCTGCCAGGGGCTCTTCTCCTCCCACTCGCCGAAGCACAGCGAGATGCGACCGGGCTGGCCGAAGCACGACTTGCTCACCGCGCCCGGAAGCGAGCCGCCGACGTTGCGCATCACCAGCCTGAGCGCGCGGCCGATCGTCGCGTTGGCGCGGCCGTTGTGGCCGAGGCACGAGTAGCCGCACTCGATGCCGAGCTGGAGGCGCGCCGGACCGTTGATCATCAAGGCCGGCGTGGCGCAGCAGGTGGTGGTGTTGATCGCGTAGAGGTTGAACTCCGGCCGGGCGACCGCCTCGACCGCCGCCAGCACCGCGGGAAACACCTCCGGCCGGCAGCCGGCCAGCACGGCGTTGATCGCCACCTTCTCGACGGTCGCCTCGCCGCGCCGCGGCTCGATGACGCCCACGACGTGCGTCGGCTCGAGCGGCGTCGCGTCGAGCATCGCCTGGACGCGCTCCTCGGTCGGCGGGACGACCGGCAGACCGTCGCCCCAGCCCTGCCGCTCGACGAACTCGTAGACCTCGAGGGGGTCGTCCGGGACCGAGTGGAGCTCCGAGACCAGCGTGCCGCGCGCCATCGCGCGACCTTAGCATCTCTCAGCGGGCGACGAGGAGGGCGACGATCTCGTCGAGGCGCGCTTCGACGATCGCCTCGACCTCGTCCGCGGGCTTCGACTCCATCGGGTGCGGCAGCACCAGCGTGCGCAGCGAGGCGTAGCCTCGCGAGCGCGCCGCCATGGCGGCGAGGTTGGCGAACACCTCCGTCACCACCACGACGGCGGGGATGCCTTCGTTCTCACAGACTACGGTGTCGTGGACACTCCACGACGTGCACGACCCTCAGGTGCCGAGGCCGACGACGGCGGCCTCCACCTCCCGCGCGAACTCGGCGACGCGCGCGCTCTCCCGCTCGGGCGTGCCGATGCGGGTCTCGGGGTCGAACATCACCACCTCGGCGACACCGAGGCGCTCCCTGGCGAGCTCGCCGAGCTTGTCGGCGAACACCTCGAACGACCGCCAGGTGTGGTCGCGGCGGATGCCGAGCCGCTTGCCGGCGAGCGTCGCGAGCGGCGGGCTGAGCGGGCGGACGTCGCTCGGCCCGAGCGCGACCGGCGACAGGATCTGCAGCTGGCTCATGACGACGTGAATAGCCGATCGTGGCCGCGGCTGTGAAGCGTCAGTCGGGCAACGCCCCGGCGGCGATCCACGACTCGATGAGCTCGATCTCGCCGGTGCCGAGCGGCGTCCCGGCGAGCGGCATCCGGGCGCCCTCGCCGGGTGCGAGCTCGCCGGTCACCTTGCGGTAGAGGAAGCTCTGCTGCGGCGCGCCGGGGGTGACGCGCAGGTCGCCGGCGGCGAGGGCGACCGGGTTCTGCGGCGGGACGTCGACCAGGTTCGCGTAGGACGCTCCGGCCGTCAGGTCGAGGCCCCCCTGGCGGGTCGCCGAGTCGTGGCAGGACGCCAGGATGCAGCTCTGGTTGAAGATCTCGCTCTGGATGGTGGCGAAGTCGCCGGTCGGCCCGTTGCCGCCCCCGCCGTCGTCGATGCCCTCGCCGGCGCAGCCGGCAGCGAGCAGGAGCAGACAGGCGGCGAGCCGGGCACGCGCCGGCGAAGGGAGCCATCGAGACTGCATGGGCGCGCGTCCTCCGTCGGCGCCGACCTATGCCATCCGCCGGTCGGGGGCAACGAGCTGCGCGCCACCGGCTCGCAGCGGCCCTTGAGCGGTACCGGAGCGGCCTCGAGCCGCGCCGGGTGGACGCCGAGCCCGGTAGACGTCGCCCGTCGCGCCGCCGATAGCCCGCACGGTGACGGCGAGGGCAGGGGTGGGAGGCGGCCGCGACGGCTCCGGGGCGCCGGCGGGTGCGTCGGCCGGCGGCCCGGGACGCGCCGAAAGGGAGACGCCGGCGCGGCCGGTACGGCCCCGACCGCTCGGTTGACATCCCGGATGGGTCACACTAGGGTTCGCCCGCTGCCAGGGGGCCCGGCCCGGAGGGGAAACGGGGGCGGGCTCCGGAAGACGGCGGCGTCGCCAGCGAGAGCTACCACATAACGGGCTCGGCTCGTCTCGATCACGCCGTGACGGACGGTCCGCGCCAAACCAGCCCGGAGGACGCGCATGCGGACCCAAAGAGCTGTGTTGGTGATGCTACTTTCGCTCAGTGCGGGATGTGGTGTCGAGGTCGTTCGGAAGTCTCAACCCTTGGGGGGGGTGGAAACCGGCCCGGGAGGGGGCTGGCTCAGCGCGAGGGATGACGGCAGCGGGGAAGTAGAGCATTCCATCGCCCGCGGGCGCGGCAAGCCGCCGCCGCTCGCGACGGCGGAGTTCGAGC
>JBFMAS010000647.1:0-2330 GCA_040755575.1 Thermodesulfobacteriota bacterium | reverse complement strand
GGCCGCCAGCGCCGCGCCGCCGAGCGCGAAGCACTGGACGACGAAGCTCCCCGACGGCGCGTGCGCGCTCCCGGCGAGCAGCGACGTCGCAGCCGCCGTCGCGCCGAGCAGCAGCGCCATCCTGCCCGCCACGGCGAGCGTGTTGCGCCGCGCGCGCACGAGCCGCCCGCGCGCCCGCACGCGCTCCGCAAGGGTCAGTCGTTCAGCCGTCAGGTCGCTCATCGGCCGCCCTTTCAGGAAGAAGGGATTCCGATTCGTCGAATTGCGCCCGAGGTTTCCGGAGCTCAGGTCGTACGAGGGACGGAAGGGGACAGCCCGGCGAATTCCTCACGCTGACGCGCGTACTGCGGGTGGCCCGAGGACCCCTTGCGCGCCGCGGGCGGACACTCGCACAGGACGGCGGCCGGTTGCAAGGGCTTTCCGCCCGCGTCGACGACGGTTGTCGGCGCCGTGCGCCGGACGCTAGGAGAAATGCTGCGGGCTGGTACTTCCCGGGAGGAGTCATTCGATGCTGAGCACGATGCAGGACCATCCGCTGACGATCCGCGGCCTCTTCGAGCACGGTCGGCGGGTGTACGCGGACGGCGAGACGCTGACCTTCGACGGCGAAGCGGTGAAGCGCGCGTCCTTCGGCGTCATCGGCGAGCGCGTCGAGCGCCTCGCGGCGGCGCTGCGCCGCCTCGGCGTCGCGCCGGGCGACCGCGTCGGCACGTTCTGCTGGAACGAGCAGCAGCACCTCGAGGCGTACCTCGCCGTGCCGAGCATGGGCGCCGTCCTGCACACGCTCAACATCCGCTTGTTTCCCGAGCAGCTCGCGTACGTGATCAACCACGGCGAGGACGAGGTGATCCTGGTCGACGACTCGCTCGTGCCGCTGCTCGCGCGCGTTGCGGACAAGCTCACCAGCGTGCGGCACTTCGTCGTCGTCGGCACGGGCGACGCCTCGGCGCTCGGCACGACGCTGCGCTACGAGGACCTGCTCGCGGCGGAGGCGCCGGGCTTCGCCTGGCCGGAGGTCGACGAACGGAGCGCCGCGGCGATGTGCTACACGAGCGGCACCACGGGCGACCCCAAGGGCGTCGTCTATAGCCATCGCTCCACCTACCTCCACTCGCTCGCCGCGACCTCGGGCGCGGTCTTCGCGCTGAGCCAGAACGACGCCGTCCTGCTGATCGTGCCGATGTTCCACGCCAACGCGTGGGGGCTGCCGTACGCGGCGTGGCTGGTCGGGGCGAGCCTGGTCATGCCGGGGCGCTTCCTGCAGGCGGAGGCGCTGTGTCGCCTGATCAAGCTCGCACGCCCGACGCTGTCGGGCGCCGTGCCGACGATCTGGAACGACATCCTTCGTTACGCCGAGACCTCGCCGGTGGATCTGTCGTCCCTGCGCATGGTCGTGTGCGGCGGCTCCGCCGTGCCGCGGATCCTGATGGAGCGCTTCGAGGAGCGCCACGGCATGCGCATGATCCAGGCGTGGGGCATGACCGAGACGAGCCCGCTCGCCGCGATCGCGCTCCCGCCGCGCGGCTGCGACCCGGCCGACGAGATGGACTGGCGCGCGAAGACCGGCCGTGTGGTCGCCGGCGTCGAGCTGCGCATCGTCGACGGCGAGGGCAACGTGCTGCCCTGGGACGGGCAGGCGGTCGGCGAGATCGAGGTGCGCGGCCCGTGGATCACCGGCAGCTACTACCGCGACCTCGCGACGGAGAAGTTCGACGACGGCTGGCTCAGGACGGGCGACGTCGGCACGGTCGACCCGAAGGGCTTCATCCAGATCACGGACCGCGCGAAGGACGTCATCAAGTCGGGCGGCGAGTGGATCTCGTCGGTCGAGCTCGAGAACGCGATCATGGCGCACCCCGACGTGGTCGAGGCCGCCGTGATCGGCGTCCCGGACGACCGCTGGCAGGAGCGTCCGCTCGCGTGCGTCGTGCTGCGCGAGGGCGCACAGAGGTCGGCGCAGGCGCTCGCGGGCGCGCTCGCGTCGCGCGTCGCGCGCTGGTGGATCCCCGAGCGCTGGTCGTTCATCGACGAGGTGCCGAAGACGAGCGTCGGCAAGTTCGACAAGAAGGTGCTGCGCAGCCGGCTCGCCGAGGGCAGTCTCGAGGTCGTCGCCGGCGAGGCGCCGGGCGCGCCGGACCGGACGTGAGCGGCGAGCGCCACGGGCTCGCCGACGCGCTCGCCGTCGCGCGGCTGCGCGGCCGCGGCTGGGCGCCGATCGTCGAGGACGCGCGCCGTACCGACGTGCTCGCGCTCGACGCGGCCGCGAGCGAGGTCGCGGCCGAGCTCGCGCGGCGCGGTGTCGCGGCCGGCGCCCGCGTCGGCTTCGCGAT